>CAZYPK010000040.1:15165-33239 GCA_964649195.1 uncultured Phycisphaeraceae bacterium | reverse complement strand
CGCCCTCCCGGCGGGAGCCTCGCCCTCCCGGCGGGAGCCTCGCCCTCCCGGCGGGAGCCTCGCCCTCCCGGCGGGTCAACCGGCAAACACTCCGTTCGCCAAGGCGAACGGCCAAATGGATGTTTTGATATACGCTTGGAGGTTTAACATGCTTGCTCGCCTGTTTTTCGTCATTTTATTCTTTTCTTTTTCTTCCTTCGTGGTTTTTGCGGAGGAGCGGAAGCCTGCGAATCCGCCTGCCCGCGACATTGCGATCACGGCGCCGGAGCAGGGCTTTCCCAGGACGCGGCCGCAGCAGCCGACGGTCATCAGGAACAAGGAAGAGCTGGCCAAGGCTTTCGCGGATCAGACCACGCAGGAAGCGATTTTGAAAGAGGTCGATTTCACGAAGGAACAGTTGTTGTTTTTCGCATGGGCCGGCTCGGGTCAGGATCGGATCGCGGTGGATGCGGAGAAGTCCGCGGAAGGCGAGGTTGTTTTCCGTTACCGGGCCGGGCGGACTCGCGATCTGCGTGCGCATTTCCGCCTGTTTGCGATGGCTTCGGAGGGCAAATGGAAGGTGGAATCGGGGAATTGACGGTTCTGTCTTCGGCCAATGGAGGACTTTGAATAACCCCGATGTGCCGTGAACCAGGGGGATCGATCCGGTGGGGTTGCTACGCCGCAAGCGGCTTGGAGGTGAGGTTATTCGGGAATCCCTGCCACGTAAATTTCAATGAAAACGCTTGATTTCAAGCGTTTTTGAAGAACGCCGACCTTTTGGGAACTTCCGGGAACTTTCGGGAACTTCCGGGGGGGGGGCGGCTTTTTTTGCATGGGGGTTGACAGGGCCTCAGATCGTGTTACATTATCGCAGTTGAGACTCAGAATCATTTGTATGTTCTGAGATGAAAAAGAGCGGCCAGCGTTCCCCGCGAAGGTTGACTGGCCGCTCGTGTTGACGACATCCCTTGCGGAATGCCCTCGCCCTTCATTATCGCCTGATCGGCGTGATTGGCAAACCGTGAGTCTGTCGTTCGCCTGACGTGCGTCCGGCCGTCGCTTCCTTCGGAAGTCGATCGGACGCACCGTTCGGAGTGTTTGTGCTCCGGCGTTCGACATCCACGGCAAGCGACGCGGAGATTCTTTCATCCGTCGCATGCCGGCTGACATCCGGTTTGCAACATGCCACACGCAGCGACCACATTCCATTTTTCCGCACTCACCCCGCCCCGCGAAGGGAGGCAGGGTGCAGAGTCGGCGTTTGAACAAGTGCATCCGTGCACGAAGCGCATCGCCCGGTTCTCACCCTGTCCTCTTGTTTGTTTTCCTTTTCGGGAACGCGAAATGTCTTGTCAGCGACTTCGTTCCGTGATTTCGTCCCCATGCAGGCATCAAGGGCGATTCGTGGAAGTTGATCGCTTGTCGGTTTCAGGCCTGGCGTGTGCCAGGTCTGTGGTTTCATTTTTTTGATGCCGAAGGAGTCTGCGATGTTTAGCGAATTGAAAAACGTTCTTTCCGTCCTTGTGATTGCCGGTTCGGCAGTCGGCACCCAGGCGGCGCTGACGACGCCGGACATCGGCACGCTGAGCACCGGCGGCTCTCTGGGCTGGACGCGCGGCGATGCGAATTCGACGTACCAGCACTGGGATGTGTTCACCACTCCCGTTGGAGCTCCGGGCAACTCGCCCGATGTGGCCAACAGCAACCCGAACGGAACCGCCAATCTTCAGCAGTCGGACCCCACCGCATTCGTCACCAGCGGCGGCAACATCTACTCGTTTGCGGCGGCGACGGCTTTCGAGGTGACCGTGCCGGAGTTCGGCAATGCGGGCAACTTCACCCGTGTGATGGTTCAATGGACGACTCAAGGCAACGAACTGGATTACGCAAGCCTGTTGTTGGATGGCGCCGTCCCCGTTTACAGCGAAGAAATCGGACGGATGGATCTTGGCGGAATGGGCGGGGCGCTCGTGGACTATCTGGCGGTGTGGGATCTGTCGGACAATCCGACATCGTTCGAACTCACCTTCCATGCGGCGGGCAGTTCGATGAGCCTCGATCAGTTCGTCGTGGACACGCACAACCGGTCCACGCCGTTCCCCTCGCTGGCCGGGGCGCCTTCCGTTCCCGAACCCACGACCCTGGCGATGGTCGGCATCGCGGCTTCGTTCTTCGCCGTGACCCGTCGCCGCGCGAAGCAGTGAAGTGATGAAGCGACGTGTCCGTGTGTTTGATGCACGGAGACTCGCATGTTGCATCGGGTTTGTTTCATCGTGAGCCGGCAGGTCCATCCAGGACCAGGGGCCTGCCGGTTCTTCAGGAGTCTTGCCATGTCCAGACATGCCAACCGGCCGCGTTTGTCGCCATGCGCCTTCACGGTTCCCGAATTGATGGCGGTTGTCGCGATCGCATCCATCGTCCTCGCCCTGCTGCTGCCGGCGATGAGCAAAAGTCGCAATGTGGGCCGACAGGCGCGAAGTCTCAGCGGCATGCATCAGGTTATGGTGGGTTACACGACATACCGCATCGATCATTCAGGACATCTGCTTTGGGGCTACACGCCTTCCATGCTTTACGGAAAGCCTGTCACGATCGTCGGAACCGACCAGCGCACCTACGGCCTGCCCATCGCCGATCGTTATCCGTGGCGACTGGCGCCTTACGTCGGCAACATCTGGGAAATCCTGCACAGCCACACGAAGACGCCCCCCATACCCCAGGCCGCCGATTCTCCAAGCGACGCCATGATGAAAGCCTACACGCTGAGCATCAATCCCACCTACGGCATCAACAGCGCCTATGTGGGAGGCAGCACCGGAGTCTGGGAAGGGTTCGTGAACACCGGCACCGAGCATGTCCCCAACGTGGGCAAACATGTGGTGTTTCGCGCCTTTGAAGTCCGCCGTCCATCCCAGTTGATCGTCTTCGCCGACAGCCAGGCCCGTAACCTGCCTTCTTCGGACCCAACGACGGGGATGCACTTTGTCAGTCCGCCCTACGCGCGCGGCCAGCGATGGAAGGCGGAAGGCGACATCTGCCAGACGATGATGCCCGGCACGCTCATGGGAGTGCCCGATGGACGGTACACCGCCCGAGCCGTCACGGGATTCTACGACGGCCACAGCGCCGCCATGCACCCCAGGGAACTGATGGACATGCGCCTCTGGGCCAATCGGGCCGAGTCCGAAACCTATGACTTCTGGCAGCCCTGAAGGAGACGGAGACCTGTTCGCCTTGTCGATCGCACCAAGCGTTCGGAAGCAGGAAGAGGAGATCGAGAAGAGGCAGTGCAAGAGATTTTCCGGGATCTCTTCCTGCTTCCAACCGCTTGATGACAATCGCAGTTCCCCCCTCGTTCGTTCACCCGCAACTCAACCCGAATCAGCAGGCGTGCCGCATGTGCCACGAACACACCAACATCACCCGCATCCGCCTGCATCGCTGTCTGCACGGCATGTTTCATCTGAATCTCGGCGCGACCACGCTGCACCTGTCGCATTCCGAGTTTCAGATGCTCGCCGCCGCCGTTGATCGCTGGTACCAAATCCATCCCGATGAGATACCTGAAAACTTCGACAACATGGTCGATCTTGAGGATGATCCGCCTTCGACTTCGCCGTTCAACGATCACCAACGACCCTGATCGATCATCCGTTCACCGGTCACGCACCGCCGGCCTTGCGATTCACACGTTCATTCATTCACCCGATCCGATGCCGATCGTCCGATCACCTAGGAGCCTGACATGTCACTGATCCCCCAGTTCCACAAGCCCGACCGTTCCTGGTTCATCCTCATCCTCACGCTCATCTGCTGGCTGGCGGTGTCGATCACCTGGATCATCGCCTTCGCCGTTTCACCGTCCAAGGCCCGCGCCTTCGCCGCCGTTTCCACCACTGCCACTGCTCCTGCCACTGCCACTGCCGCTGCCCCTGCTCCTGTTCTCCCCGATCTGCCGCAGCCGATCACCAGCTTCGGCGCTGCGGTGCTCGATGATCATCTCTACATCGTCGGCGGACACAGCGGTGATCCGCATCAGTATTCGAAGGAGACGCTGGCCGAGGGTTTTCATCGCATCGATCTTCGCAAGCCGGCGAAGTGGGAATCGCTGCCCGCCACGCGAAAGCTGCAAGGCGTCGCCGCTGTCGGACATGGCGGGCGCATCTATCGCATCGGCGGATTGGAGCCGCGCAATGTCGAGGACAAGCCGGGCGATCTCCACTCCGTGGCGGATGTGGCACGCTTCGATGTGAAGTCGCGGAAGTGGGAGGATTGCACGCCGCTGCCTGAGCCGCGCTCCTCGCATGATGCCGTTGTCGTCGGCAATGAAGTGATCGTCATCGGCGGATGGACCATGGCAGGCGATGGTGTCAAAGGCGTCTGGCTCACCACCGTCTGGTCCGCCGACCTGACGCAGTGGCCGCTCAAGTGGAAAACGCTCGCGGAAACACCTTTCAAACGCAGGGCGATGTCGATCGCCGCCGCCGATCGCAAGGTCATCGTCATCGGCGGACTCGAACCCAAAGGCGGCACGACCGATGCCGTGAGCATTCTCGATCTCGACACCGGCAAGTGGTCGCAAGGCGCACCCTTCCCCTCCGCCGATCGCATGAAAGGCTTCGGCTCCTCCGCGTTCGGCATTGGCAAACACATCTACGCCAACGGCTGGTCCACCCCGCTGCTCTCCTATGATGTGCAGGACAACGCATGGAAACCGCTCGACATCAAACTCAACCATCAACGCTTCTTCCATCGCCTGGTCGCGCACGGCAACGACAGGCTCATCGTCATCGGCGGCGCAGGCAAAGGCGGCCAGCGCGAGGATGCGCAGGTGATTCGCATTCCGTGAAAATATCGATGCAACACCTGTTCCCGCCGATCGGCGTGCGCAGACTTACCAAAGAGGTCAGAGATCAGAGGTCAGAAGTCAGAAAAGCATTCAGCTTCCCAGTGGTTTGTTTCGCACTGATCTCTGATCTCTGACTTCTGACCTCTGCATTCCCTGTTTCCGATTCCGCCTTCCTTGTTTCGGATTTCGTGCTTCGGATTTCGCGCTTTCCTTCCAACTCCGGTGTTCCCATGCCCCGCCCACTACCCCTGCTCCTGCTCCTGCTCCTGCCGCTTTCCGCAACCGCCGGTCCCAACTGGCCCGGCTTCCGCGGCAACGGCGACAGCCTCACCGAAGCCCGCGATCTGCCTTTGAATTGGGGCGAAAATGAAAACATCGCATGGACCGCCGACCTGCAAGGCTACGGCCAGTCGAGTCCGGTCATCTGGGACGACAAAGTTTTCGTCACCAGCGCCCAAGGCAAAATGAAGGAGAAGCTCATCGTCGATGCTTTCGATCTTCACACCGGCAAACCGCGCTGGACCAAGGCGATCGAATCCTCCACGCAGGCCGAGGTCAGCGACTACATCTCCAAGGCGGCCCCCACGCCGGTCGTCGATGCCGACCGTCTCGTCGCCTTCTTCGAGAGCGGTGACCTCATCGCCTTCGATCACGCCGGCGCCATCCTCTGGCAGCGATCGCTCACCAAGGAGTACGGCCCGTTCCTGGGCAATCATGGCATCGGCGGCTCACTGGCGCAGACCGATTCGCAGATCATCCTTCTCATCGATCACTCAGGCCCCGGCTACCTGCTGGCCATCGACAAGAAAACCGGCAAGAACACCTGGAAAATCGACCGCGAAAAACGCGTCTCCTGGAGCTCGCCCATCGTCGCCAACCATGCGGACAAAACCGAAATCCTCATCAGCTCCAACGGCATCGTCGAAGCGTTCGACGCCGCCGACGGCAAACGCCTGTGGCACCGCGATGGACTCAAGGGCAACACGGTCGCCTCGCCGACGGTGACCAGGGACGCCATCCACATCGGCGCCAGCGAGACCAGCGTCAACATGGCCATCAGGCGAAGCGACCCGCCCGATGACAAAGCCCCCTTGAATGATGACCGGATTCTCTGGCGAGCCGAGTCCGCCAGCAGCTCATTCGCTTCGCCGCTGGTCTTCGACAACACCGTTTACTACACCAGCAAAGCCGGCATCGCCTACGCCTTGGATGCGACCACCGGCAAACAGAAGTGGCTGATGCGGCTGGGCGATTCCTGCTGGGCCTCGCCCATCGGCGTCAAGGATCGCATCTACTTTTTCCTCACCCGAGGCAAGACCGTGGTGATCAAGCCCGGCGAAGAACCGCAAACCATTGCCGAGAACACGCTGCCCATCGAGGGACGAATCTACGGCATCGCACCCGTCGATGGCGCCTTCATCCTTCGCAACGGCAAACAGCTCATCTGCGTGGGCAAACCGGCGAAGTGACCCGATCGCATGCCGATGCCGAGCCGGAACAACACGGATCGGGAACCTCCAGGCACGGGACCTTCAAGGTCCCGTGCCTTCAGTCCCGATTTTCTTCCACCATCCTGCGGCGCAACTGAACCGTATATCGCCCCGGCAACACCCGGTTCAACTCCTCGAACCATTCGATGCAATCCTCAATGCCCGTCGCCGGTTCAATGGTGATGATGGCGATGATCGTGTTGTTCTTCATGGCGACGCCTTCGAGCAGTTCCCCCCCGAAATGTGCGAATCGTTCGGGCGTCTTGGCCGTCCCGGGTTTCTCCCCGCCGGGCCGTTCGTTTTTATAAACGGTTCGCGGAGACTTGGGCGACATCACGATGCGCGTGTTGTGTCCGTCCAGAATCACTTCCATGAAATATCGACGGTCACCATGCGAATGGGGAACACCGGGCATCTTCCACCAGACCACTGAATCATCGATCCTGCCCACGGCCAAACTGAAAATCATGCAGTTCGCTTTGGAAGCCTCATGGATGATCGGATAGATGAGTTCGATCGGGGAACCGGAGGGCATGAGGATGCCGACCCGCCTGGGCCGTTGACGCTGGAACAGGTCGGCCACCTCGTCAAGAGTCATCCGCGAGCCTTGGACGTGATAATGGTTTCCGTCCTCCCATGAAACCCACAGGGTGGGGCCGTCGTCATCGCTGTCATCACCGGATGATTCATCGCCGCGCGCGGCCTCATGCGTTGCTTCATGCGCCACCTTGTCATCATGCGCCTGGGAACATCCGATCATGCACAGGGCATTGGCGAAGATCATGATCAAAGTCAATCGTGACATGACGAGCATCTCCTGATGCGTATGACATCCTACGCGAGATTATGCGGTACGGGCAGGCCCCCGAACTGTCCGCGCCCCATCATCGCCACTCCGCGAAGAACCCGATGATGTCCTCCAAGTCGTGGTATCGACACGGATCGGAAACCATATCCGCGGCGCATTTGAACCGCATTCCAAACGCACAAGGCACGGGACCTTCAAGGTCCCGTGCCTGGGGCATCCGTGCGATCCCTGCTTCTGGTCAAGGGGCCTTGAAAACAGGTTTCCCGTCACGATCCGTCACATGGAATGTGACATCGCCGTCCGAGATGACGCCTGTCGTGAGGCCCGCATTGGAGCCGCCCTTCACCGTGAATCTCGTGAAGCCGTTATCGCCCACGCTCAGCATACCGCGCTCGTTTTTCTTTTCGTCCCAGAATCGCAGGCTTACAACCCCAGCGACGCCAGCCCGGATTTTAGCGCGTTTTCCAAGCGGGTCATCGCATCAACCATCTCCGCCTGGATCGCGGGCCAGTTGGCTTCGGGGCTGCTGTAGCCGCCGCTCTTGCAGAAATGCTTGATTCGGCAAGCGCGCTTCGTGTCCAGCCGTTCCCATGAAAGCGGCTCGCCAAACGCCTTGTCGATTTCATCCTTGCGGGCGTGGAGCAGGTCGAAGATGCGTTTGTTCTCCACCGCATCGCCACGGTCGATGTAGAGTTCCGCGCTGCCATGGTCCTGCACGACCACATAGTTGAATCCCAGCCCGCGAATGCCCGAGCTGGCGCTGAGCCAGTGGTACGAGCCGGGCTTGATGTTCGCATGGCGGGTATTGCGGCTGCGGGCCAGGGCCACGATGCCCGGCCAGAAACGAAGATGCACTTCCGACCGCTCAGCCCGCTTCTTGCGGCCCACCTGTTCCTTCTCCCGAATCTGCACCTGGTATTCATTGGCCTCGGGCAGCGGGATGATCTGCTGCACATCGATCAATCGTCGGTCACCATCCTTGTAAGGCCGCAGCCGCACACAGCGGATGTCGATGTCCCGATCGCGCAGCCAGAGCACGACCGTGGTCAGTTCCTTCCCGAAATCCTCCGAGACCAGCACGATTCGCACATCCGGCGCGAAGTTCGCCTCATCCGCCTCATCCCAGCCCAGAAAGGTAAGCATCCGGCTTCTGGCTTCATCTGCCGATTCGCCCATACGGCTGAGGAACTCAGCGTGAATCTGCTCCGCCCGCTCGAAGGTCATCGCCGACACCATGCTGGCGTAGCGGATGGATTGCAGATCCATGTGCCCGCCATCGTTGGTACGCTTGAGTTCAATCACCACCAGGTTCGCCTGCGGATCGATGGCCAGAAGGTCAATCCGCCGCCGGCTGTCGTCCCAGTCACCAAACTCCTCCGTCAGCACGTAGAGCTCATCGCCCAGCACATCGATCTGCGTCCGCAACAACCGTTGAAGATCATCGCGCTCGCGCACCTTCAGATCGGCGAACGAGGCTTCATCCAGCGGACGGAAGCTGCTGTCGGTCATCTCGTAGAGTGGCATGGCTCTTCTCCAGCGGCTGTACTTTCAGCGCCCCGTCCGGGCTTGGGTGTGTAAGGCGGGCACGGGGGATGCGCCGCATTGAACAGGCCCGGCGGGAGCGCTTCCATCGACAGCCGAGCAAGCAACTCTCTTAACAGATCTCTGACCGCTTCCGATGTTCGATCATCCTCGGCAATGGCCTCGATCTTCGGTCTGATGAACGGCGATAAGTCCTGAATCTGCAACTTGGCGAACTGGCGGATTCGTTCGTCTGGCGATGCAAGAAGCCCCAGGCACTCGGTAAGAATTTTCTCCTGCGCCTCGATCAGCGCCCGGTACTGCACGTATCCGGGATCCTCAAACGGATCACCGTCATACAGAAGAATCCCGTGGTGGTTCGCCAATATCCTGCGTCCTTGCGAATCGAACGCCACACGGAAACCCATCGTGGAATGCAATCTCACCCACCGCGCCTTGTGAGTATCCAACTCCCAAACCCCGTTGCTGTCGTTGATCAGCAGGCGATCACCCGCGCGCGAGGCATCACCGGCAGGCACCCATTTCCCGTCGATTTTCCGCATGAATGACCACGTGCCCAAGCCATGCTTGAGAGGCAACAAGGAATACTCGTGCGCGCCGAGCCGAAATGCGTGTGCATCATACAACTGATCCTGCTTGTCCGGAACAAACTCATCCTTTCGTGGGTCGTATCTCAAATAGTGTGGAAAATCCGCAGCCCAGATGTCGCCGGTCTTGGGGCCCAGCCAGATGGCAGTGGGACTCTCGAGCGGATAACGCTTGAACTGCCCGTCCGGGTCCAGCCGGACGACGTTCGATCGCCACATCCACCATCGTCCCTGGCTGTCCTGGAAGCTTGGAAGTCCCCAATCCGCCTCGCGCTGAACTTCCCTGATCACGCGAGGTTTCTTGCCGCTGAAATCCATCAGGCGCATGGTCGTCGCTTTGTAGTCGGACACGACCCACGCCAGCTTCTTGTCCGGATCAACGATTGAGAAACTCCCATACTCCGGCGGAACCGTTCGCCTCCATCGGCCTTCGTCCGCATCGTAATAGGCTTCCTCGGTTTGGGCGGCTTGAATTCCGTGGACCTCATGTCTGGAGCCAGCCGTCGGAGTCCACTGCCCGTTGCGATAGGTACCGGTAGGCATCCACACATCGCCGTTCACGTTCATGATCGGAAAGAGAGTGGCTCCATCACGGGCATCAACCTCCCACCGGCCGATCGATGGCATCTCGCAGATCATCTTCCGTCCGGGCTGCACGGAAAACGACATGGGCTGGAATGTCCCGCTCCGCAAGTCCAGGAACTGCGGCGTGTCATTCGAGGTCAGGACCACGCCATCGGGTGTGATCTCCCGCAGTGTCTGCATGACCCGGACGCCCGGAAAACGGGGCAGATCGGCATGCTCCATGGGAAAAGGCGTGGCCATATAGGTCTTGCCGGCCAGTCGGAAATACTTAAGCCGATTCTCGTCGGGCAGCTCGCCGGGCAGTTCGACCGGATCAGAATGTGGCCACTTCGGAACGTGGACCAGTTTGGACCGGTTGCTTTTGCGGTTGTAGCTCTTGAGCACATAGGCGTCATCAAATGGGACGATCGCGGAGACACCGTACAAACTCGTCGTGCGTGTCGTTTGCCACTTTCCAGCGGTGAGGCGCAAGATGATGCACGAGGTCGGGTTCGTGGATTCAACTTTATCGGTGGCCAGGACAAGGATTCTGCCGTCGGTGTCGAAGGCAATGTCTTGGACTTCATGCTTGGCATCGACACGGGGCAAGCTGCGCCACCCAAGACCCTCTTGCCACAAAAACAGGCGAGGTTCATGTTCGAGCATCAGGAGGCATCGACCATCGTCCGAGGCGACCAGCCGTTCGACGCCGTTCGTGCTCAACGGCAGACCGTCACGCTCGGTGAAGACGGTCAACTTCCGCTCTTTCATGTCGTACTGCTGGACCTGGCCGCACCATAGACCGCCTCGCATCCAGAGATACCGCGGGCTGACGCTTTGGATGAAGTTGTAGCGAGCGCCCGAGGGAAACAGTGACCATCGTTCCTGTGACGTTCGCAGGTTGGTACATCCCCCCAACAAGACCAGACACCCGATCGCCGCAATAACGAGATGCTGTTTCATTCTTATCTCCGCTTCGCATACCTCGTGAGAGTTCTGAACCTTCCCACGTCAAAGCATACCGTGCCAACCCACGTCGTGAGTCTCATGTGACATGGGATGTTCCCTTCGGTGTGATGAAAAAGGACCGACCACCCACAGAGGGTCGAGACGGACATGATATCCATACAGCCCGGCCATCATCGGTGGTTTTGCGACGCGGGACAATCACCGGGCGTACCCATGTTACTCGCTATCCTCTCAGGTCCGGTTTGGCCGCAGTCGCGTCAACCAATGCCTTGAAGATAGCGCTAAGAATATTGAAAACACCAAACAGAAAAACGAACAGCGATAATGCCGTTCCGAAGTAATACGCGGTGAAATCTGCGGCGCCACCACGTAACGCTCCATAGAACAATATCATTGAGATTGCGATGATGGCGTAGCCAGTGAGAATCTCGTTTCCTGGACGACGAGTTGATGCGGCCATAGCAGTGTTCCTTATCGACGAGGGAGGAAAAGTCCGTGGATCGCCTAACGATCTGCCAGTGGTGAACCGCGTGCGGGGCAGGTTCCGGGGAGACGTACAAGGCTCGGTTCAAACACTCACCGCACACGAGATCGTCAACTGCAGCAGCGCCGCCGCTGTGCGGGCGGCAGATATTGCAATCCAATAACTGTCCGTGTCAAGCTCTTACCGGCGACGCTTCTGCGATTTCGCTGCAAGGATGAGTTTTTCCCTCATCCACTCCGAGAGCTTCTTGCCGGCGGCCTGGGCCGCCTTCTCGATCAGCTCCCGCTCTTCGTCCGTGCAGCGAGTGATCAAATGTGTCGCCAGTCGTTCCTCCGCAGGTTTTGGAGGGCGACCGCCTGGCATTTTCGATGTCATCGTAGCAGAGTGCGGCAAAGACGGGACGATCCACATGCCGCCGGTGATGTGAGACAGGTCACGCCACCGTGTTCTTCGCCTGTTTTGCCGGTTTGCGTTTCGCGTTCGCCGCTTCCGTTTTACGGATCGTCCGCTTCAAGGCCGCGACTCGTTTCGCGTGGCCGGGTTCTTTTCTGCGAGCGGCGAGGTAACGGCTCAGTTCGGCATCGGCTTCCGAGTCGGGGATGGATGGGCCGATGATCAGGTCGATGTCTTCTGGGTGGAGCGTGGCGGAAGGTTTGCCCGATTTGGAGATGGTGCGGGCGACGGTCGCGTGAAGTTTCTCGACGCGCCGGGCATAGCCGGGAGCCGCACGGTTTTTCTTTAATTCCGCGCTGAGCGCCGCGTTCAGATCGAGCGGTTTTTGTTTCGCGGCTGCTGCTGGAAATTTTGTTCGCTTGATCAGCCCCATTCATCACCTTCCTTGAAATAGCTGTTTATCAGCTTATCAGCGGCGGCTTCGTCGAGATACAGGCGATTGCTGCGTCCGACCCGCCTGGCGCCGAGCGATGCCTCGTAATGTTTGACGAGCTTGGTTTTGGAGTCAAATGCGACGGTTCCGTCATGCCCTGCACGGTCGGATTCACGGCAGACGTATGCAAAAAGATTGGCGGGAACACCTGCGTACATTTTGGCGATTCCCACATTGTGCGGGGCGCTTTCGATCAGATGAACGAAAAAATGATCGCTTTGCGGTTGGAATGAAATCAATCCCTCCACGGCCTCGGAGTGTGCGACAAGAAGGACCGCGATGCGGCGGGAAGGATTTGTCGATTCGGCGAACCAGTCGAATCGCCAGTCGCGCATCAAATCACGTTGATAGTCCGCAAGCGCGGACCAATCGACGATGCGGGTCTGGCGACCCTTGCCGGTGCGTGCGATGACGACCGATTGGGTGAGGCCGTCGATTTCCACATCCAATTCGGGCATCGTGATGTTTTTCCGTGATCGGTGATGAGAGCGAAGCCGCGAGCGGCTTTCAGCAGGGTGGGTACCGCCCACCACGACGAATCCTCGGGTAACACTTGGTGGACGGCACCCACTTTACTCGCTTGCGCCAACGACCCGGCGGGCCTTGCCTGTCCCTTTTCGTTTCCTGCCACGCAGACGCGCCACGAGCTTGTCAAGTTTGCGAACCACCTCGGCGTGTCCCGGCATCTGCTTGAACCTTGCGATCGCCTCCGAAGTCGCGATATCGTCTTCGAGGCGGCGAATGGAAGGGCCGATGTCCTTGATGTCGGGGACGTCAAATTGCTTGCGACGACGTTGCATCCGTCGGCTCCTGCCTTACTGTGCGAAGCCGCAAGCGGCTCAGTGCGCCGCTTGCAGCACCGGAAGTTTCACGCCGATTTTCACTGGCTTCACGCGCTTCTCGAAATCCCCCCAGAATTTATTGAGCACGGTGCGCACGGCCCAGTTCGCGCCGTCCGACAAGCCGCAGATGGTGGTGCCGGGCATGATGCCCATCGAGCCGGAGATTTCGAGCAGCAGGTCCAGGTCGGCGGTGGTGCCCATGCCGGCCTCGATGCGGCAGAGCATCTTGTAGAGCCAGGTGGTGCCTTCGCGGCAGGGGGTGCATTGGCCGCACGATTCGTGGGAGAAGAAGCGGACGATGTTGCGGAGCATGGCGACCATGTCGGTGTCCTCGTCCATGACGATGACGCCGGCGGTGCCCAGGCCCAGGACGCCGTACTTGCGGCCGATGTCGAAATCGAGCTCGGCGTGGTACTGGTCGGTGGAGAGGATGCCCATCGAGATGCCGCCGGGGATCGCGGCCTTGAACTTTTTGCCGCGCCGCATGCCGCCGCAGTGGACTTCGATGAGTTCGGAGACTTTCACGCCCAGGTTGTCTTCATAGACGCCGGGCCTGTTGACGTGGCCGGAGACGCCGAAGAGTTTGGGGCCGTAGCTGGCGGGTTGGGTGGGCGGAGCGCCGGGGGGGCGCGGGACGCCCATGGTTTTGAACCAGTCGGCGCCGCGTTCGATGATGAGGCCGACCTTGGCGAGGGTTTCGACGTTGTTGATGACGGTCGGGCGGCCGAAGGCGCCGGCGATGGCGGGGAACGGTGGCTTGATGCGTGGCCAGCCGCGCTTGCCTTCGAGGGATTCGAGGAGGCCGGTTTCTTCGCCGCAGATGTAGGCGCCCGCGCCGCGGTGGACGTAGCAGTGGGGATCGCGGCCGTTGATCTGGCCGAGCTTGGAGCCGGGGCCGAAGATCTTGTTGGCGTAGGCTTCCTTGATGGCCTGTTCGAGGATGTTTCGCTGCTTGTGGTATTCGCCGCGGATGTAGATGTAGCCGGTGTCGAGACTGCACGCGAACATGCAGATGGCCATGCCTTCGAGCAGGAGCTGCGGATCGAAATCGATGATGAGGCGGTCCTTGAAGGTGCCCGGCTCGGACTCGTCGGCGTTGACGGCGAGGAACCGCTGCTTGCCGTCGGGCGGCGGGAGGAACGACCACTTCATGCCGGCGGGGAAGCCCGCGCCGCCTCGGCCGCGCAGCTCGGCGGCCTTGACCACTTCGATGATCTCGGCGGGCTTCATGGTGAGCGCCTTGTCGAGGCCGACGTAGCCGCCGGTGGCGACATGCTCATCAAAGGAGATGGTACGGCGATCCTTGGGATCGCCCCAGGGCCAGGTGGGGATGCGTTTGCAGATGACGGGTTCGTTGAGCATGGTGTTTTAATTTAGCCGTTCGCCTTGGCGAACGAAGGCATCAAACAGACAAATGGAAAACGGGCGATGCCGGACTCCGTTCGCCAAGGCGAACGGCTAATTATTTTTTGCGTACTTCGATTTCTTCAATCGTCGTGCGCCGCAGGATCGTCGTTTCGTTCACACGTTCCTCTTCGACCGTTTTTTTGGTCACGGTCTTTTTCTTTTTCCGCAACGGCTCGATCGCGTTGTGAATCATCAGGCCGGTGTTGCGGCAGAGTTTTTGGAACCAGTTCATGGTTCACCTTGAATCGAGACCCACCCACGGGAGTGGGTGGGCTTTGGGGTTGTTTTCCATCGGACTCATTCGAGCGAATCGAGCACGCGCTCGAAGTTTTCCATGGTGATGTCTTCGTGCAGTTCTTCGTTGACCAGGGCGCAGGGGCCGGAGCCGCAGGAGCCGAGGCATTCGCACGGACGGAGGGTGAACTTGCCGTCGGATGTTGTCTCGAACGGCTCGATGCCCAGCTTGCGGGCGATTTTTTCCTGAAGCTCCGGCTGACCCATCAGCTCGCAACTGATCGACTGGCAGAGCATGATCAGGTACCGCCCCTGCTGCTCCACGGTGAACTCATCGTAGAACGACGCGGTGTCGAACACCTCCGAGGGTTCGAGTTCGAGGAACGCGGCGATCTCCTCGCAGGCCTGGTAAGGCACATAACGATACGCATCCTGCACCAGATGCAGCGCGGGGATCGTTGCCGCCTGCTTGCGCGGGAAACGAGGGAGATAAACCTCGGTCAGTTCCTTCTTCATCGCATCGGTGAGCCAAGGCTCATCGCGGCGGGGAACCTGAGTGGTTGCGGATTTTTTGGTGATCCAAGCCATGAAATAAGTTCCGAGTTTCGAGTTCCGGGTTCCGAGTTGATGTAAAAAGTTACGGCACCGAATTCCGACAACTCGGAACTCGGAACTTTGAACTCGGAACTATCTGTCGAGTTCCGCCGCGATGATGTTGATGCTGCCCAGCACGGCGACGACATCGGCGAGCAAGTGCCCTTCGAGCATCTTGGGGAACACCTGAAAGTTGATGAACGAAGGCGGCCGCACCGCGGCACGCCAGGCACACGGACCGCCATCACTGACGAGGAAGTAACCCAGTTCGCCGTTGGCGGTTTCCTGGGCTGCATAGACCTCGGCAAGCGGCGCTTCCCATTTGCGGTTGGTCATCACGAGTTCAAAGTGTTGAATGAGACCTTCGATGGAGCCATAGACGGAGGCTTTGGAAGGCTTGCCGACTTTGCCTTCATCGCCCACGTTCATGGGGCCGCCGGGGATGTCATCGATGAGTTGGTTGATGATGTCGCGCGACTGTTTCATCTCTTCCATGCGGACGAGGTAGCGCGAATAGACATCGCCGGTGTGGGCGATGGGCACCTTGAATTTCACGGCACTGGAACCTTGGCCGTCCCAGTTGTCCTTAAAGCACAGGTAAGGTTCATCTTTTCGCAGATCGCGTTTCACACCGGCTGAGCGGGCGAGCGGACCGGTGAGTGACCATGCGGTGGCATCTGCTTTGGAAATCGCGCCGATGCCTTCGGTGCGGTCGCGGAAGATGCGGTTGCGGTTGAGCATCGTCTCCAGGTCATCGATGGCGGGCGGAAGATTTTCGTTGATGAACTTCTTCACCATGCGCTTGAAGACCGCTTCATCGGGCAGGTCCTGCGAGGTGCCCCCGACGCGGGTGTAGTCGGGGTGGAAGCGCTGGCCGGAGATGTA
Source organism: uncultured Phycisphaeraceae bacterium (assembly GCA_964649195.1). GTDB lineage: Bacteria > Planctomycetota > Phycisphaerae > Phycisphaerales > Phycisphaeraceae > JTS-RE9. The sequence continues at coordinate 17,116 of CAZYPK010000040.1, read as the reverse complement.
GTCGATGATGTCGTAAACGCGCTCGCGTTCATTGAAGCCGAAGAGAAAGGCGGTGATGCCGCCCAGGTCCAGGGCCGCCGCGCCGCAGCAGAGCAGGTGATTGGAGATGCGGCCAAGCTCGGCGAGGATCGTGCGCACCACCGTGCAGCGCGGCGTGATGTCGATGCCGAAAAGCTTCTCCACCGCGTGATGCCAGGCGATGTCGTTGCTGATCGGCGAGATGTAATCCATCCGGCTGCACGTGCAGACGTACTGGTTGTAATCGTGGTGCTCACCCAGCTTTTCAAAGCCCGAGTGCAGGTAGCCGATGTGAGGCATGGCCCGGACGACGCGCTCGCCGTCGAGTTCGAGCACGAGTCGCAGGGTGGTATGCGTGGCCGGGTGCTGCGGGCCGAAGTTGAGCGTCCAACGGTCGCCCCTGGAGCCGCCCTTTTTGGTCTGCTCGCTGAGGTAAGGCGTGGTCTCGATGTCCACGTCGTATGGTTCGATTTGGTAAGGCATGGCGAAGCTATTGTCGGTGAAACAAGCGGGTAATCAAACGGTGCGGATTGTAGGGAAAAGAATCAGGTCAGGCCAACGGTTCCCCCAGGCACGGAAGCTCCCGTGCCTGGGGGAACCGGGATCAGCCCAGTGCCGCGCGTTGAATCTTCATCAGTTGCCTGATGCCGCCTGCGGCGAGTTTGAGGAGTTCATCGAGTTGTTTGCGGGAAAAGGTCGCCCCTTCCGCGCTGCCCTGCACTTCGACGAAATCGCCCTTGTGATTCATGGCGATGTTCATATCGACATCGGCCTTGCTGTCGAGCGGGTAATCCAGATCGAGCCAGGCCTTGCCTTCAATGATGCCGACGCTGACGGCGGCGACGGGTCCGTGGATGGGATTCCTGGTGATCATGCCCTGCGCTTTGGCGTGGTTGATGGCCTGGGCGAGGGCGACGAAGGCGCCGGTGATCGATGCGGTGCGCGTGCCGCCATCGGCGACGAGGACATCGCAATCACAGGTGATCGAAAGGCCGGGCATCGCGCTCAGATCAACGGCGCTGCGCAGCACGCGGCCGATGAGGCGTTGAATTTCGGTGGCGCGTCCATCGGGGCCGCGCTTCTTGCGATCGCGGGTGGAGCCGGGCAGCATCGAGTATTCAGCGGTGACCCAGCCGCGCGTGGGCAGGCCGGTTTTCCTGTCAATGAGAAACGAAGGGACCTCGGCGGCGATGGATGCGGTGCAGAGCACGCGCGTTTCGCCTTGCGAGATGATCACGCTGCCGGGGGCGGAGGCGGGGAACTTTTCGATGGTGACGGGACGAAGCTGATGGGGTTTGCGCAGTTTGGGAGATTGGCTCATGTGAGCATGAGAGCAACAGCGGAGCGAAGCCGCAAGCGGCTAGGCGGATGCCTTGAGCGGCGCATCATCGGCGGGCCGCTTCATCTCAGGCACCGCGTCGCGCAAAGCCTCGATGATCTGCTCGCTGCCGGCGTGCTGCCAGTGGTGTTCATCGGGGCCGCGCCGGGCGCGCAGCGCATCGAACGCGGCGATGATCCCGGTCATTTTCGCCGCACTGACCGGCGTGGTCCGCCAGATGCGAATCGATTCGTGAGGCGTGGGCAACATGCCTTCGCTGCCATAGGCCAGCTCTTCATAAAGCTTTTCGCCGGGACGAATGCCGGTGAAAACGATGGACACATCGATATCAGGCCGCAGTCCCTGAGCGAGAATAAACCGGCGGGCCATGTCAACGATGCGGATCGGCTTGCCCATGTCAAGCAAGAACACTTCGCCGCCGGAAAGTAAGTTCCGAGTTTCGGGTTCCAAGTTCCGAGTTGCGGGGGGTAAGTTCCGAGTTTCGGGTTCCGAGTTCCGAGTTGAAAGATGCCGACCGGGAAGTTTCGCATTCCGATTCTGCAACTCGGAACTCGGAACTCGGAACTCGGAACCATTTCCCCCCGCATACGCCGC
>CAZYPK010000040.1:0-15155 GCA_964649195.1 uncultured Phycisphaeraceae bacterium | reverse complement strand
CCGCTGACTGGAGCACGAGGCCGGCGGCTTCGGGGATGGTCATGAAATAGCGGAGCATGTCGGGATGGGTGACGGTGAGCGGGTCGCCTTGCGTAAGTTGCCTGGCCCAGATGGGGAGCACGCTGCACGCCGAGCCGAGCACGTTGCCGAAGCGCACCATGGAGAAGATGGTGGCGCTGCGGGCGTTGAGGTGTTGAATGTAAAGCTCCGCGAGACGCTTGGTCGCGCCCATGACGGAAGTCGGATTGACAGCCTTGTCGGTGGAGATCATGACAAAGCGGCCCACACCCGCCTTGCCCGCGGCATCGGCGATGGAGCGGGTGCCATAGAAATTGTTTTCCACCGCTGCCGAGGGATGTTCCTCCATCATGGGCACGTGCTTGTGCGCAGCCGCATGAAAGATGACATCGGGCCGGTGCGTCATCACCATCGCCAGGGTACGTGAAGCATCGGTCACATCATGCAGCACCGCGGCACGGGTTTGCTTCGGATATAGCCGGGCGATTTCACGATCGATTTCAAAGAGCGCGTTTTCGCCGCGTTCCACGAGGACGAGTTTGGAAGGTGCAAAGCGCGCGACGATGCGGGCCATCTCCGAGCCGATGGAACCGCCGGCGCCGGTGATGAGCACCACCCGATCTTCAATGGTCCGGCCAATGGCGGCCTCATCAAGAGGAGCGGGATGCCGATCAAGCAGTTGCACCGGATCAATCGCACAGGGATCCGTCAGCGCAGGCCTGCGCAAAGCCCGGCGATCCTTAAGAATCTGTTCCTGAGTCAGCGAGAGTGAACGAGCGCCGGATTCGCTTTCGACTTCATTCACAAGCGCGTCTGTTTTTTTGTTTTCCGCGCCTTCTTCGCCCTGCTCTTTTTCTTCGCTCCGCTCTTTGCCGACGAGTGCCGAAGTCTGACCAGACAACTGATCTTCGAAGGTGGGCATGAAGCGCCAGGCGATGCCTTGCGATTGAACGCGATCGCTGAGGCTGCGGGTGAGTTCGATCATCGACATGGGCAGCGCGATGAGCACGCGCTCGACCTTGCGGGAGATGAGGGTGGATTCGAGCTGCGCGTAGTCGCCGATGGCGCCGTGCTTTTCGACTTCATCGGGAGGCAGCAGGCAACCGACGATGGCGGCACAAGGCTCGGCCAGGCGCAGGACATGCCCAAGCTGCGCCACGCTGGCCGCGCTGCCGACGAGCAGCGTGCGCGGGCCTTCGCTGGGCTGTGAAAAGGATCCGTATAAACTCATCGCGCCAGGCTCCGATGAAAAGGGTCGATAACTGATTCTGTTATCGACCGAATCCACGCGGCAGCCGCAGCCAAATGATTCAGCCGTCCGCCTTGGCGGACGAAGGATGTGAATGATCCTCCCCCCAGCGCAGCTTCAGATCGTGTTCAACGCCCAGCAAATCCAGAATCCGTCCCGCCATGAAATCGATCAGATCATCGATCGAGCGAGGCATCATATAGAAACCCGGCGACGCGGGACAGATGATCGCCCCCGCTTCCGTCGCGGCCGCCATGTTGCGGATATCGATCAGGCTCAAGGGTGTTTCACGATGCACCAGCACCAGCTTGCGGCGTTCCTTGAGCGTGACCTGCGCGGCGCGGTGGAGCAGGTTCTGAGCCGAGCCTGTGGCAACCGCCGAGAGCGTGTTGGAAGAGCAAGGCACGATCACCATGCCATCGTGCTGAAACGAACCGCTGGCGATCGATGCGCCCACATCACGGTAGTTGTGCAGGATCAGATTGGCGGGCGGCTCCGTCATGCCCGACAGCGAGGCAAGATTGACGCCTTCCATGCCCAGTTCATCATGCAGAAGTCGCTGCCCCAGCGGCGTGACGAGCAGGTGCGTTTCGATGCCGGCCTGCACGACGAGTTGCACCACTCGGCGGGCGTAGGGAGCGCCGCTGGCGCCGGTGATGCCGATGAGGATGCGACGGGTCATGGTGAAGTCTCACGAGGTTGGGGCATCGTAGGCCATGACTTTGAAAACGGACAGTGGGGTGAGGCGGGGATCGCGAAGCCGCAAGCGGCTTGGATGTGAGGTTATTCAGGAATCCGTCAGCTTCTTTTTGTTGTGTTTTTTGCGATTCTTCGCGGTCAACCGGTTTTCATTCAGCGCGTCGCTTCCACGATGTGTGTTGTCAGGGCATCGTGCAGGCGGCGGGTCACCGGTCCCATTTCGCCGTTGCCGATGGGTTTTCCATCCACGCTGACGATCGGCGTCACATGCGACATCGTGCCGCAGATGATCGCTTCATCGGCGGCAAGCAGGTCCGCCACGGTGTAGGTTTCTTCGCGCACCGGCAGGCCGATCTTGCGGGCCAGTTCGAGCACGATGGCGCGGGTGATGCTGCCCAGGATCAGGGCGTTGGCGGGATGGGTCCAAAGTTCGCCGTGGCGCACGATCATGACGCTCGTCGCGGTGCCTTCGGTGATGATGTCGCCCCGGTGAAGAATGGCTTCATACGCCCCGCTTTCCTCGGCCTTCTGCTTGGCCATCACGTTGGGCAGCAGCATGAGCGACTTGATGGAGCATTGATGCCAGCGCAGGTCTTCGTGCAGGATCGCCGTTTTATTCTGAGGCAGCGCCGTCGGATCGAAGGGCAAAGCCGAGTAGGTGATCACGAACATGGTGGGCTTGACCCCCTGGGGATATTGATGTTTGCGCGGTGCTGCACCACGGGTGATCTGCCAATAGACGATGGCATCGCGCAGATTGTTTAGCCGGAGCAGTTCATCGCTGATCCGGTCGAGCCTGTTGACATCGGCCGGTTCCTGAATGTGAATCTGCGCCAGGCTGCGCTTGAGGCGGGCGATGTGCTGATTCATGGCGAAGGGTTTGCCGTCGTAATAGCGGGTCACTTCATAGACGCCATCGGCAAAGACCGCGCCGCGATCTTCGAGATCGAGTTTGGCCTGCGAGCGGGGAAGGATTTCGCCGTTGAGATAAACGAATCGTTCTTGTTCAATCATGGGGATAGATTAGCCAAAATAAAAACGGCAGCCGGGCGGCTGCCGTGTTCATGGATCGGCGAACGATCGCAATGCGGTCGAGAGGATTTGAACCTCCATGGGTTTTACCCCGCCAGCACCTCAAGCTGGTGCGTCTGCCAATTTCGCCACGACCGCGTGGGGCACACTGCTGTGCCGCTTGGAGTACGGACGGAACAGTATAGGAACAGATTTGGCGTTGTCGAATCGCAGGCGCCACCGGCCGGGGCCGTTTACTTCCCGGTTGACGTGCGGCCTGAAATCACAAATCGCAATCGCCAAATCTCAAACAAGCTCCAATTCCAAAGAAAAAAAGGCGGAAGGAATGCGCGATCCGAATTCCTTGTTTTTTCCCATTTCCCATTTTGGAGCTTGTTTGGAACTTGAGCTTTTGTCATTTGGAGTTTTCCAACGAAGGCGGTTGGGAAAACCAAACGGCTCCGCACCGCCGGCGATGTTAAGATCACTTCATGTCCCAGCCGCCATCCATGAATGCACGCGCCGCCTCCGGCGATGCCGCTGAAGATGTGCCGCTGCGGCTGGACCATCTCCTGCGCACCGCACTGAACGAATCATCCTCCGATATTCATCTCGAACCCACCGCCAAGGGCTACGAAGTTCGCCGGCGGCTCGATGGCCTGCTCGCTGTCACCGATCATCTGCCCGTCGCCATCGGCAAAGGCATGGTCACCCGCCTGATGGTGCTCGCCCAGCTTCTGACCTATCGCCACGACATCCCGCAGGAAGGCCGGTTGCTCCTGGCGCCCGATGGCAATCGTCCCACGCAGACCATCGCCCTTCGCCTTTCGATCATGCCCACCACGCATGGCCTGCGCGCCGTGGTTCGCCTGCCTGCCGATCATTCGCAGCTTCACGCGCTGCGCGAACTGGGCCTGCCCCCTTCCGTGCTGCGCGGCCTCGAACAATTCGCCCGCAGCGACAGCGGCATGCTCCTGATCACCGGCCCGGCAGGCTCGGGCAAGACCACCACCATCTACGCCTTGCTCGAACACCTTCTCGCCGCTTCGCCGGGCATCAGCATCATCGCCCTCGAAGACCCGGTCGAGCGCGATCTGCCTGGCGTCACGCAGATCGAAGTCTCCCCCTTTGGCGAACTCACCTACGCCAAGGCCCTGCGGTCGATCCTGCGTCAGGACCCGCAGGCGCTGATGCTCGGCGAGATACGCGACGCCGAGACCGCCTCCATCGCCACGCAGGCCGCCCTCTCAGGCCATCGCCTGATCGCCACGCTGCACGCGGGAACCCCCGCCGGCGCGGTGGCTCGCCTGCTTGAAATGGGACTCGAACCGTATCAACTCACCAGCGCCCTGTTCGGCATCGTTTCGCAGCGGCTGGTTCGCAGACGTGTCGATGCTCAAACCTATTGCGGACGATTTCCCCTGGCTGAACTGGCCACCCTCGGTGAAGCGGCAAGGCAGGCCATTCTCGCCCGCGGCGACATGGCCACCCTCGATCGGGCATTCAAGTCCGCACCCGATTTCGTTACCATGCGGCAAGCCGCCCTCGACGCCATCGCCCAGGGCCGGACCGATCGCGCGGAAGTGGAACGTGTCACCGGCTTCGAACCGGAGTGAAACATGCCTGAAAATCCCGGGCCACCTCCGCTCGATTCATTCACCCCTGCCGGCCCGCAGCCTGGCGCTATTGCGATGCGCCCGTTCCGCTATCGCGCCCAGACCACCGATGGCCGCGTGCTCGACGGGCGGATCGATGCGACCGATGCGGATGACGCCCACTTTCGGCTGCGCGAGATGGGGCTGATCATCATCGACATCGAAGGCGAATCCAAGCCTCGGCCCCGGGCCCTGCGCGGCGATGATTTCGCGGCCTTCAATCAGCAACTGGCGCACCTCACCGCGGCGGGCATGCCTGTCGAACGCGGCCTGCGGCTGATCGCCCAGGACATGAAAGGCGGCCGCCTTGCGGAAACGATTCGCAGCGTGGCCCGGTCGCTGGAGCAGGGCCGCTCGCTGCCGGAGGCGTTTGAAGCGCACCGCTCCCATTTTCCGCCGATCTATGCCCAGCTCATGCAGGCGGGGATCAGTTCGGGCAATCTGCCGGGGATGCTGCTGAACATCGGCAGGCACCTGGAACTGGTGACCCGCCTTCGCCGGTCGATCTGGCGGGCGATGCTTTATCCGATGCTGGTCTTCATCGCCCTGGCCGGTTTGATCATCTTCTTCACCTTGGCGGTGCTGCCGGCTTTTGAGGCAATTTTCATCGACTGGGACATGGAACTGCCAGCGCTGACGAAGCTGGTGATGGATTCATCGATGTGGCTGCCTGCGGTGATGATCGCCGGCATCGCGGGGCTGCTGCTGTTGCCATTGGTCCTGAGTGTGCTTCGCCGATCGGGGGAGACGGACTGGCTGATGGATCGCGTGCTGGTGAGGATTCCGCTGCTGGGTCCGGTGCTGCGCGACAACCTCATCGCCCGCTGGCTGGATGTGCTGCACATCGGGCTCAAGGCGGGGCTTGATCTGCCTGCCGCGATCAGTCTCAGCGGCAACGCGATCGGTTCATCGCGCCTGCAACACGACGGGCGGCAACTCAGTGAAGCCCTGGCCTCGGGCCGGTCGGTGGAGACGATTTCGCGCCAGCTTCTGCCGGCGACCGTGCCAGCCGCCATCGAACTGGCCCCCAGCCACGGCGATCTGCCTGGCGTCATCGCGGACATGAGCCGGCTGTATGAACAGCAGGCCGACCTCCGGCTGGGCTTCATGGAAGTCCTGCTCGCCCCGATCACGCTGCTGATCGTCGGCGCCGTGATCAGCGTGATCATCCTCGCCATGTTCCTTCCCCTGGTGAGCATCACGCAGTCCGTCACCTGATGCCAGGCGCGATCTTATGAGCAACGTGATCCGCAAAATCCTGCTGGTCTATCTGCCGCTGGCGCTGCTGGGCCTGATCGTGGTCGGCTTGGTCATGGCGGTGCTTTCCGGGGCGATGTTCCTGGCCTACAGCGGCATCCTGCTGGGGCCGCTGGCGGGCTTCGCCGTTGCTCATGCCGTCAAGCGCACCCGATATCGACGCGACCTGGCCGCCCTGGGCTACGTCGAACAATCGGTCCGGCTGAACCTGCCGCTGACCCGCATGCTCCCGGCCATCGCGGCCAGCGAGCACGGCGCACTGGCGATGAACATCCGCCGCATTGAAGACGACATCGAATCGGGCCTGAACCTTTCCGAGGCGCTGCACGCCCACCTGCGCTCGCTGCCCCCGGAAGTGCATGGAGCCATCGCCGCCGGTGAAATCAGCGGCTGCCTGGGCCGGCAACTCACCCGCGTGATCGAACAGCAGCGGCAGGAGGTCCGCAGGCAGCAAAGCAAGGAGCCTTTGGCCATCATCTATCCGCTGCTGGTTCTGATATCGCTCATCGCCGCGCTGGGGGCGGTGAGCGCTTTCATTCTGCCCAGGTACGAAAAGATCTACGAGGATTTCGACGCGCCGCTGCCCGCGATCACGCTGTTCATCTTTGATGTGGGGCGGACCGCCGGGCCGATCCTGCTGCTGCTGGCGGGGATGAGCCTGATCGTGGTCTGCGTCTGGACGATGATGACGCTGGCGAACCTCGACCTGCTGGCGATCTTCCGCGCCTCCATGTTCCGCCGGCTGGCGTGGCGGTTGCCGCTGCTGCATGGCATCGAGCGCGATCGCGGGCTGGGCGCCCTGTTTGATCTGCTCGCCGACGCCATCGAAGCGGGCCACACGATGCCTGCCGCGCTGGGCATGGCCGATTCGCTCGGTCTGAATCCGGTGCTCGAAGATCGCGTTCGTCGCTGGCGGCATGGTGTTGAAGCCGGCTTGTCACCGGATGAGGCGGCGCGGAAGGCGGCGCTGCCCGCCGTGGCGGTGAGCATGATGCGCACGGGGCAAACCACGTCGCGGCTGCCTGATGTGTTTCGCTTTTTGTCGCGCCACCACCACTGGCGTTTCAGCCGGGCCGCCGAGGCGATGCGCGCCGTCACGCTGCCGCTGATCATCATCCTTCTCGCGGCCGTGGTCGGGTTCTTCACCGTGGCCGTCTTCATGCCCCTGCCGGAACTGATCGAATCGGTATCCTCCTCGGCGTTGTAGCTTCTGATGGTGTCACCGCACCGGAGATGCGTTTGCGAACCTTGCCACCCACAACACGGCCGCGCCACGCCGGCGTCATGATGATGGATGCGATCATCGGCATCTCGGTGATTGCCGTGCTGCTGCTGGCCCTGGTGCAGGCCGCGGCGATGCAGCGGAAGGCGTCCAACCGCCTGGCGGATCAGCGCACCGCGCTGTCGATGGCCACCCGCATCCTCACCGCGCTGCAAACGGGCGACGCGCTGCCGCCCATCGCGGCTCCCACCAAAGTCGAAATCAAAACGCTCGACAACCCCGCGCCGATGGCCGCCCAAATCTGGGTGCAGGTCACCATCCATCATCACGAGGCCCGCGACATGCTCACCGGCATCGCCCCGCGCGATCGTGCGCTTGCCGCCATCAAGGCATTGGAGGGTGCGCGATGAAGCGACATGCCGCCGCCATCCATCCGCGCCGCCGCGCCTTCTCCATCATGGAAATGCTGGGCGTGCTCATGATGCTCAGCATCTTCCTGCTGCTGGCGTCCCAGCTTTTCTCCCGTGCCACCGGCGTCATCGGACGATCGCACGCCGCCATCGAGCAACACCAGACCGCGCAAGGCATGTTCCGCCTCCTTCGCCAGGACATGTGGCACGCCAGGGATGTGGCGGTGGACGGCGAGACGAAACTGACGCTGACCACCCCCGAAGGTGAAACGGTGACATGGACCATCGACCGGCCTAACACGCTGCTCCGCAATGTGAAACCGCCGGGCGATGCACGGGCACGGAACAGCCAATGGTCCTTGTCCACTGAGCGCCTGCGATTCGAATGGCGGCAGGCGGCGCTGGTCGTGCGCGATGAGGAACGTGGCCGCCCCCGCGAAGCCGCCTTCCCCAACGGCTGGAAACTGACGCAGCAGCTTCAACAGACTGCAAAAAACATCGAACCCCCCGCTCCAACCAAGGAGCAACCATGATCCATCACCCGACAAGAACGCGCGGCCTGGCCACCGTAAGCGCGATCATGCTCATGGCAGTCGTCGGTGCCGCGGTGACCACCATGAGCTGGCACTTCCATGCCGATGTCACCCGGACCAAGGCCCTTCGCGCCGAGGCCCAGTTGCAGCAGTTGCTGCATGGCGCCTCGGCTCACGCGCTCCACCTTGCATCCGTGACGCCTGATCCACAGACCCTGGAACTTTCATCCATTGAGATGCCTTCCATCCATTCCATTCATCACGCCTCGGCCCATTTCACCATACACCGGCAAGGCGACGAACTGACCATCGAAATCCACGCCCGCTTCCAGACCCTCGCACGCAGGCAGACGCTCAAGCTGACAAGGCAAAACGATCAATGGTCGCTCGCATCGCTGACGATGCATGATCGTCAATGATGATGATGATCATCATCATCGAACGATTCACCATCTGACCGCGCCCGGCCCGTTCGGGACAAGAGCCGCGACGTAACACGTCGCGGACGTGTGCAGCCTGAAGGAGGATAAAACACACCTTGGCCAGCAGAACTCGAACGCGCCAGGCGCACCGCTTTTTCAGAGGTCGGAGATCGGAGATCGGAAAGACATTCCATTGCATTTTGCCTTGTGCCGATCTCTGACCTCTGACCTTTTTTTCGGGCTGCTCTGCCGCAGATCCACCGCGCATGGGCAACCATCACGCGATCGATGCTGTCCATCCACCGCGCGAAGAACGCTCCTTCAGGCCGTTCACGTCCGCGACTCGTTGAGTCGCGGCTCTTGTCCCGCCGGATGAATGCTGAAAGATTACCCACCTTGCCCAAACCGCCAAACGGCAACCCGAATTTCTGAAAAACATTGAAAAACATGGGATATTTGCGTTGTCTCCGGATTGTGTGGTAGAATCCCGGCGACAGGCAACAGGAGAGTTCCCCCATACAAGTTCAATGGTGACATTCCGGTCCAAGCCATGCGGCCGCGTTCATGGCGAAGGAATCAACAGTCAACAAGATGCTTCATCGGCCTGCCGGTGTCAGGCAGCCCAAGTGTTCAATGAATTCTGGTTCACCTCACACATTAGGAGAATGATCATGTCCATCCGTTCGACGACCTTCCTGGGACTGGCCTTGTTCGGTTTGCAACTGGGGTGCGGGCAAGCGCACGCGGTGATCACGGCCCATTACAGCTTCGACACCAACTTCAACGATGTGTCAGGCAACGGCCGGCACGGCGTCGCCGTCGATGGCAATGGCAACGCGAGCACCGCCGGCGTCTCCATCACCAATACGCCGGGCGAATTCGTCTTCGGCGGCGGCGCCGCGAACTTCACCACCGAACGCGATTACATCGACATTCCACTTCAGACGTTTGCCAGCGGCAACCCCTACTCCGTTTCCTTCTGGGCCCGGGACCTCTCAGGCACAGGCAATAACGGCGGCATGGTCATCGGCCAGGCCGGCAACACCAACTTCTTCATCTGGATCACGAACGATGCCACGCTGGGCCTTCGCTGGCGCAGCGCTGATTCATCCGCCGCACGCCAGGCTGATTTCACCGTGCCCGGCAGCACCGCCAATGACATGGGCTGGCACCATTACGCCGTCATCGCGTCCGATGCGGACGGCGACCTGGTTGTCGATGACATTTCGCTCTATGTCGATGGCGTGTTCATCGGCACGGACCTCAACAACAACACCGGCTTCAACTTTGACGACATCGGCGAGGCCTACTCGACTGCCCTGGATGTTGACTTCTTCGGCCAGATTGATGAAGTCTTCATTTTCAATAATGCGATCACCGCCGCCGATGTCAGCAACCTGTTCAACTTCAACAGCCTGACGGCCCCCGTCATTCCCGAACCCGCCACGATGGCCCTGTTCTCCATGATGGGCATGATCGGGCTGACCCGCGGCCGCAACCGCCGCATCGCCTGATGCGGGAACCGCTGCACATGTTGAATTTCCTCCCGACCCGTGGCAATGGCCACGGGTTTTTTCATGAACGGATTCAAGCCGCATTCACGGGATGCCGCCGGTCGAATCATAACAGCCCGTTGAAGAAGTCAGGGGACAGAAGACATCATAGCCGCAGCGTCCTCGCTGCGCGTCTGCGGGACAGGAGACAGAGGTCAGAGCGAAGCCGCAAGCGGCTTGGACGTGAGGTTATTCAGGAATCCCAAAACTCAAACCGTTCGCAAGTGCGGCAGGACCCATCGCGTCGCTGAAACAAACAAGCCCCGCACATGGCTGTGCGAGGCTTGCAAGCGGGTGATGGGACTTGAACCCACGACATTCACGTTGGCAACGTGACGCTCTACCGCTGAGCTACACCCGCGGCGGAGATCATCTTCACTCCTATCGACCCATCGGGCCGGCCGGTTCAGCGAAGGAGAGGGATGGTACCCGGTGGCGCGAAACCTGCAACATGGGCATTTTCGCCTGTGGCATTTTCGCCGGGCAGGGTCGTTTAATTCCCGGCGCCTGCTCTGACGGAAGTTCCAAATGACCAATTTCAAACTCCAAACAAGCTCCAAAAACAAAAGACGCAATCAAACGGAATCCGGATTCGGATCGGTTTTGTCCGGTTTGGCTCGCCTTCGAGTTTGTTTGAGATTTGGAGTTTGGGATTTGGAATTTTTGCTTCCGGTGATGGACCGGAGAATCAAACGGCCCTGCTTCGCCCGGTCGCATCCTGCGAGGCGGGCGGGATTCCGTAGAATCTCCCGTTCTCCGCTCGCCGTGACGCGGAGTTTGGCCGCCTTCGTTTTTCCGATTGAATCGCCATGCAGAACCCCATCCGCAATCTGACCCCGACCGAAATCGTGACCGAGCTAGACCGCTACATCATCGGGCAGGCCGCCGCCAAGCGGGCCGTGGCCGTCGCCATTCGCAATCGCTGGCGTCGCCGGCAACTGGGCGAGGAGATGGCCCGCGAGGTTTATCCCAAGAACATCATCATGATCGGTCCCACCGGCGTGGGGAAAACCGAAATCGCCCGCAGGCTCGCCAAGCTCACCGGCGCGCCGTTCGTGAAGGTCGAGGCGAGCAAGTACACCGAGGTGGGGTACCACGGCCGCGATGTCGAATCGATGGTGCGCGACCTGCTCGATCAGGCGCTTTCCCTGGTGCGCATCGAGATGGCCGAGAGCGTCCGCGAAAAGGCGACCGACGCGGCCAACGATCGCATCGTCGATCTGCTGCTGCCGCCGACGCCCGCCTACGGCAATCGCTCCTTCACCGACTTCGCCGAGTCGAGCGAAGCAGGCGAAGCGGGTGCGGCATCGGGCGATGAAGCCCCTTCGCAGGAGAACGAGGAACAGAAACGCATGGAGCGCACGCGCCAGCGGCTGCACAAGCAGGTCGTCGCCGGCAGGCTTGATGACAAGGAGGTCGAGCTGACCATCAGCCATCGCCCGCAGACGAACGTGATGTTCGCCAACATGGGTTTCGACCAGATGGATCCGGACATGGCGAACATGCTGGAGAAGATCATCCCCGAGCAGAACAAGACCCGTCGGCTGTCGGTCGCCGACGCCAGGCAACTGCTCATCGAGCAGGAGACAGAGAAGCTGCTGGACAAGGAGAAGATCACCGCCGAGGCCATCGGCCGGTGCGAGGAGAGCGGGATCATCTTCATCGATGAGATCGACAAGGTGGCCACTTCGAGCGAAGGGGGCGGGCGCGGGCCGGATGTTTCCAGGCAGGGCGTGCAGCGCGATCTGCTGCCGATCGTCGAAGGCTCGGCGGTGACGACGCGGCACGGGATCGTACACACGGATCACATTCTCTTCATCGCCGCCGGGGCGTTTCACTCGGCGGCGGTCAGCGACCTGATGCCCGAATTGCAGGGACGGTTCCCCATCCGCGTGGAACTGACGCCGCTGAGGAAGGAGGACTTCATCCGCATTCTCAAGGAGCCTCACAACGCCCTGACCAAACAGCAGCAGCACCTGCTGGCGGTCGAAGGGCTGGAGGTGAGTTATGACGAAGGGGCGATCGAGGCGATTGCCGACCTGGCGGCGCAGGCCAACGCCCAGCTTGAAAACATCGGCGCCCGCAGGCTGATGACGATCGTGGAGAAGGTTTTCGAGGAGATCAATTTCGACGCCCCCGAGCGGGTGGCCAGGGGCGAGAAGAAATTGGCCATCTCGGATCTGTTCGTGCGGGAGCGGGTGGCCGATATTCTTAAGGATGAGGACTTGAGCAGGTTTGTGCTGTGATGTTTTCATCCCAAGCCCGATGGCGAGTCCCCCCGGAGAGGGGGGCGAGCGGTCGGGGGATGCAATGAACCGAATGAACTGCATGAACCTCATTCAACAGGCGCGCCCATGTCCAAACCACTCGCCTTCATCTGCCTGTCCATCAGCATCGCCTCCCTGGCGCTGGCCGTTTCCGTCCATTGGCGGGCCGATGCCGTCGCCGATGCCGCACTGTCCAGGCGGGAACGCGCGCTGGTCGAAAAATTAAAACCGAAGGTGATGCAGGTCATCGCCGATTTCAACGTGGAGAACAATCTCAAGGATGTCACCACCCTCGACGGTCTGTTCGCTCCGCTGTTTCATTTAAGCACCGGCATCAAGTAATCCGTGGCAATCCTCGATCAGGAGACACTCATGAAACTGCCGCCTCTGGCCGTCCCTGCAATTTTCCTTACGGCTTGCCTCCTGTGCCTGCCTGCCAGCGCACTGGCTGCGGTGGTGACGGTGGAAGTCAGCGCAGGCAAGCACGACCGCATCGATCCGATCATGCGCTTCGCGCTGCCTGCCGATCTCGCCGCGGCGCCGCGGCTGGCCGTGATCCCGGCCGAAGGTGATGCCAGGCCGCTGCGCAGCCAGATCGTGCGAGGCGAGAAGGAAACCCATCTCACCTGGATCATCCCCGGCGAAATGAAAGCCGGCGCCATCCAACGTTTCACCATCAAACCCATCGCGCCCGGCAAGGCGGAACAGGCCTTCGTCGCCTGCGAAAAGGATGACAAACATCTCACGCTGTCGGTGAACAGCGCCGAGGTCCTGCGCTACAACATGGCCATCCAGCAGCCGCCGCAAGGCGCCAAGGCAATCTTCGCCCGCGGTGCCTACATTCATCCCGTCAAAACACCCTCCGGCCTGCCCATCACCAACGACTTCCCCGAAAAGCATCTCCACCATCACGGCATCTGGTTCCCTTGGACCGAAACCGTTTTTGAAAATCGCAAAACCGATTTCTGGAACATGGGCAAGGGCGAAGGCACCGTCGAGTTCGTCAAGCTCGATGAACACACCGGCGGCGATGTCTTCGCCTCCTTCCGCGTGCGGCAGAAGCATGTCGCCCTCAAGACGCTCAAGGGCAAACAGGATGTGCTTCACGAAACGTGGGAGGTCCGCGTCTATGGCACGCAGCGCGTCCGGCTCTTCGATCTCACCAGCGTTCAGACCTGCGCCGGCGACAGCCCGCTCACGCTCAAGCTCTACCACTACGGCGGGCTGGGCGTGCGCGGTTCGGGCGAATGGGAAGGCGAAGGCGATGCGTGCAGGTTCATCACCAGCGAAGGCAAATCGCGCATCGACGGCCACGCCACCGCCGCCAAATGGTGCGCCATGTCCGGCAGCATCGCCGGCAAACCCGCGGGCATCGCCATCCTCTGCCATCCCGACAATTTCCGCTTCCCGCAGAAGATGCGAATCCACCCGAGCGAACCCTTTTTCAACTTCGCCCCGTCGCAGGATGGAGATTTTCAGATCGAGCCGGGCAAGCCTTATGTTTCGCGGTATCGCTTTGTCGTCTTCGATGGCGAGACCGATGCGAAACGGTGCGAGGCGATGTGGAACGATTACGCCCGGCCGATCGACGCCAGGCTGATCAAGTGACGCCATTTCAAAACGGACCCTCCATGACTTCGATCGATTCCCATCCCCCGGCAGAGGTCCAGACGGTCGTCCGCGTTGACCGTGTGGTCAAGCGGTTCGATGGCAAGACGGTGCTCGCCGGGATCGACCTGCATGTGCGCGAGGGTGAGACGATGGTCATCATGGGCGGCTCAGGCTCGGGCAAGAGCACGCTGCTCCGGCTGATCATCGGGGCGCTGAAGGCGGATGAGGGGCGCATTCAACTGTTCAACACCGACATCACCCGCCTTCACGACGCCGGCCTCGACGAGGTCCGCAAGAAGTTCGGCATCCTGTTTCAATCCGGCGCGCTCTTCAACTCCATGACGCTCCGCGAAAACGTGGCCCTGCCTTTGGAGGAACACACCGACCTGCCTCGCAACGTCATCGACATCATGGTCAAGATCAAGCTGGAGATGGTCGGCCTGCGGGAACATGCGGACAAGTTTCCCGCCCAGATTTCCGGGGGCATGAAGAAGCGGGCCGGCCTGGCGCGGGCCCTGGCGCTGGACCCGCACATCCTTTTCTACGACGAGCCTTCCGCCGGCCTCGATCCGGTCACCAGCGCCGAGATCGACCAGCTCATCATCAACCTCTCCAGGCAACTGGGCGTCACCAGCGTGGTGGTGACGCATGAGATGGACTCGGCCTTCACCATTGCCGACCGCATGGCCATGCTGGACAAAGGGCGGATGCTCTGCGTGGCGTCGCGCGACTACTTCGACGGGATCCGCAAGACCCCCCAGGCCGACGCCGACAAGCTCACCGCCGATGAACAGCTCATCCGCCAGTTCCTGCGCGGCGACGCCGAGGGACCGATCACCCGGCGCAAACAGACGACCAACTACGCCGAGGACCTGCTCAGCACCGGCAACGCGGTGGACGTGGTCAGGCCGGCGGTGCAGGCGACGAGGAGAAAGAAGTAAAAGGGGAAAACGGGAGGGAGCACTGAAAAACCGGGTGGTCTCCAAGGAAGGCAGGAAGAACCCCTTGTTTTCATGCCATTCTTTTCCTGCCTTCCTGCCTTCCTTAAGAGGCCATTCCGAACAGGGTAAAAGCATATGGGGGGCGAGGCTCCCTTGGGAGGGCGAGGCTCCCGCCGAGCCGATTCGTTTGCGACGGCCCCGCTTTGGGGGCCGGAGCAAACGAAACTCGCGCGGCAGGCGAACGATCAGGCGCGATCACCGTCCGCGCGATTTTCGTTTGCTTCAGCCCGCGGACGGGCTTCGCAAA
>CAZYPK010000039.1:0-35401 GCA_964649195.1 uncultured Phycisphaeraceae bacterium | reverse complement strand
GCCGGTGTCGAACAGGCCGCGAAGAAGGCCGGGCATGAGGTGCGGGTTCCGTTCGCGCCGGGCCGCACGGATGCGACGCAGGAGATGACCGATGTCGATTCCTTCGCCGTGCTCGAACCGGTCGCCGATGCGTTCCGCAACCACAAGGGAAGCAACACCGACCGTCCCGCCGCGGAACTGCTGGTGGACCGCGCCCATCTGCTCACGCTCACGGCTCCGGAGATGACCGTGCTCATCGGCGGCATGCGGGTGCTCAACACCAACCACGGCAAGTCATCCCTGGGCGTCTTCACCAGCCGCCCCGGATCGCTCACCAACGACTTCTTCGTGAACCTGCTGGCGATGGGCAACGAATGGCGCAAATCCGCCGGGGGCGATGATGTCTATGAAGCGGTGGACCGCAGGACCGGCAAGGTGGTTTGGACCGGCACATCGGTGGATCTCGTGTTCGGCTCCAACTCGCAGCTTCGGGCCGTCGCCGAGGTTTACGCCTCCGACGACTCGCAGAAAAAGTTCGTGGCCGACTTCGTGGCGGTCTGGAACAAGGTCATGAACCTCGACCGCTTCGACCTCGATCCGGCCTTGCGAAAGACCGTGGCGACGGGCCGGCCGTGATCCATACGCCCCCGGCCCTCGGCCGGGGAAACGGTGCGACCTTGCTTCGTAGAAAACCCCAAGCCCGATGGTGAGGCTTTGCGAACCGTCGGGGTATTCAGCGGGAATCACACGATCGATACCCCGATGGTTCGCAAAGCCTCACCATCGGGCTTGGCTCCGACAGGGCATTTTCCACCGAGCAGTACGATCTGAGTTTCGCTTGAGGGCATTTCAAACTCAGGCGATTCGTTCAAGGCGCCCCTGCCGCCTCACATCTCATCGAGCGGCTGCTTCGCATCGCCGAACTTGTCGGGATGCACATCCATCTTGTCCATCATGGAGAGGAAGAGCCTGCACATCTGGCGATCGGGTTTGTTGCGGTAATTGATCACCTGCCCGGTCTTGATTCTGCCGCCGCCTTTGCCGAGGACCACGACGGGAAGCTGATCGTTGTTGTGGTTGCCGGTCATCATGCTCGAGCAGTACATGATCATCGAGTTGTCCAGCAGCGTGCGCTCGCCTTCCCGGATCGCATCGAGTTTCGTTGCGACGTAGGCAAGCTGCTCGGTGAAGAACCGGTTCACCTTCAGCCAGTCGGCGGTGTCCGAGTGGGAGAGCAGGTGATGGATCATGTAATCCACGCCCAGGTGCGGGAAGCGGAGGGAGGAGTGATCGTTGTTGAGCTTGAGCGTGGTGATGCGGGTGGTGTCGGTCTGGAAGCCGAGCACGAGAATGTCGCACATCAGCCTCATGTGCTCGGCGATGTCCTGCGGGATGCCGTCGGCGGGGCGCTTCATGTTCGGCTTGTCGAGCGTGGGACGCCAGCCTTGCAGTTCGCCTTTTTTGCCTGCGCTGTCGATGCGCTGCTCGACATCGCGCACCGAGTCGAGGTATTCATCGAGCTTGCGCCGGTCGCCGGCGCTGATCTGTTTGCGCAGGTCCGCGGCATCGGCGAGCACCGCATCGAGCACGCTCCTGTCGCCCTTGCCCGCCTCGTCCTTGAACAGCCGATCGAAGGCGAGGGCGGGATAGATTTCCAAAGGCGTCGGCGTGGTGGGCGAGCTCCACGAAATGTGCGAACTGTAAAGCATCGAATAATTCTTGTGTACCGAAGGATTCGACTTTTCACAGCCAAGCACCAGGCTGGGCACCTTGGTCGAGCGGCCATAGGTCTGCGCCAGAAGCTGATCGACGCTGATGCCCGAACGGATGTCGCCGCCCGAAGCCAGCGGGGCGCCCGAAAGCAGGTTGCCGGTCTGGGAGCTGTGGATGTTGCCCTTGAGCGCCTCGGCGTTGTAGAGGCCTTGAATGAAGTTGAGCTTTTCGCGGTGCGGCGAAAGCGATGCGAGCACCTTGCCCAGTTCCATCCCTTTGCCTTGTCCCCTGGCCCACCACTCGCGGCTGTGGAACCCGTTGCCCGCGAAGAGCACCGCCATGCGCACCGGCGCCTCGCTCGATTTTTTGCCGGGGATTTCATCGCCCCAGACGCGCACCGATTCGAGCCAGGGCAGGGCCATCGAAACGCCCAGCCCGCGAAGCATGGTGCGACGGGAGATGTGATGGGTGTTGGTGTGCATGAATGCTCCGTGGAGAAAAGACGCCTTCAATTTTGTTGTTCCAACGCCGCTTTGAGGCGGCTCGAAACACCGAGAAAATCCGCCCACTTTTCGAGATACGCCAGGTCCATCGCCCCTTGCGTGAACATCACATCCTGAATATCCGCCAGATCGCGTGCGCGGTTCGCAAGAAGCTTGAGCAGGACAAGGTCTTCAGGACTCACCAGCCAGATGCTTTCGCCGCCCGTCTCCGCAAGAATTCGCCGGCGAATCAATTCCTGCTGAAAGGAGGACTCGGCCAGAAACACATCCACATCCACGCCTTTTCCCAACGAATAAATCCGAAACTTCACAAGCGGCATGCCGGCGACTTCATCGACCCATCCTGACCGGTAATGGTCGGGAATGGTGTACCCCTGCCCGGCCAACAGATCGTAAAGTTCATTCAATCGGTCTCGGGGTATTGCGAGCGTGAAATCCACATCGTAGGTCGGTCGAGGAATGCCGTAGGTGCGAACGGCGATACCTCCCATGACGGCATACGCCAGACCCAGCCTGTCAAATATCTCCGTCATTTCCCGCAATGCGCGGTTCACATCGTTCATGTCCGATCCTTCGACTTCGCGATTCCTTCGAGCATGTTCCGATTGCGCTCGTCATTCTCCCGGCGGAGCAACTCGAATCGTCTCTCAACCTGTTCCTCCGTGCCTTCGAAGAGATACGGAGCATTGTCGCGGATCATTTCAAGCGTCAGTTGCAGACGCTCGCCGTTGGTCATGCGACGGTATTGTTCAAGTGTTTCCTTGCTGAGCATTGCCGGTCACTCATCTTGCGGCATAAAGGATCAAGGCGGGACTCATTCATCATACGCACTCTCTCTGCCGCGAATCTCCCTGAACTGCCTGCTGAGCACGATCAGCTCCATCGCCTTTTCGATTTTGTATCCGTTCTTTTCCAGCGTCCGCCGCATCTCATCGAGCAGCGGCTCATCCGAAAGCTGCACCGCACGGCCGAGCGAATAGCCCAGCAGTTTGCGGAAAAACTGACGGACAAACGCTTCGCGCCGGGTCGTCAGCAGATACCGGCGAAGGCCTTCGACATCCTCAAACTCCGCGCCGTCCATCGCCTTCACTTTCACATCGATGGGCCGGTTGGCGATGTCCTTTTCCCGTCGTTTGCCGATGGCGTCGAAGGCTTCGAGCGAGAAGCCCATCGCATCGATGCGCTGATGGCACACGGCGCAGCGGGCGTCGCTGCTGTGCTTCTCGGTGATCTGCCGCATGGTCAGGCCGTCGAACGCCGATTCATCCTCGGGAAGCTGCGGCACATCCTTGGGCGGGCGTGGCAGCTTCTCGCCCAGGAGGACTTCGCTGATCCAGTTGCCGCGCAGGATCGGACTGGTGCGCGAGGCGCCGGACTGCTTGCTGAGCGTGGAGGCCTGCGCCAGGATCCCGCCGCGCCCGAATTTCTTCACGCCTTCGACACGGCGCCACTGCGGGCCGGTGATGCCGGGGATGTTGTAGTGCTTGGCGAGGGATTCGTTGAGGATGGCGTGATCGGCATCGAGGATGTCCAGCACGCCGCCGCCGTTCTGGAAGAGATCGGTGAAGAAGCGGATCGATTCCTCGTACATGTCGCCGCGCAGCTTGAGGAAGGCGGGGAAGTGGCGCTCGCTCTTTTCATCCAGCTCGTCGAAGTCGTAGATGTGCAGCCACTGACACGCAAACTCCGTCGCCAGACGGCGGGCCTTCTCATTTTGCAGCATGCGCTTCATCTGGGCGAGAAGCACCTGCGGATCGCGCAGCCTGCCGACGGCGGCGAGATGTCGCAACTCATCATCAGGCAATGAAGACCAGAGGAAATAGCTCAACCGCGTGGCCAGTTCATCATCGCTCACCGGGCCTTGCTTCTTGCCCGCGACGGGTTTCTCGGCGCGGTAGAGAAACGCGGGGGAGACCAGCACCCGCGCCAGCGTCAGGCGAATCGCTTCCTCGTGCGGAATCTCCTGGCCGCGCAGCTTCTGATACAGGGCCTTGAGCTCGTCCGCTTCGATGGCGGTGAGCGGCCTGCGATAAGCGCGATCGGCAAATGCAATCACCGCATCGAGATGTTTTGGTTGGGTATCAATCAGTTGCCGGTTGAACTTCTGCGCACGATCCGCAAACACCTTGCGCAAATGCAGAAACGGTTTGGGGTCGCTGTCCTGCGTCGCATATTGCAACAGTTGCTCCAGGGCGTCGATCACCGTCAGCGCATCGCGGCTGATGTAATGAAGCTGATCCCACAGCTTGTCGAGATGAGCCTGCTGCGCTTCATCGAGCATGAGGCGGGCCAGGTGATCATCCTCGCGGTGATGGAGCGTGAGCGTGACCACCTCATCGACGGGCACGATCTTCTCGTAGCAGAGGGCGGCGGGAAACAACCCGCGGAATTGATTGAAGGATGCTTCAATCCTCCTTCGCGCTTCGGGGGTCTTGCCGATGAGAATCGCGCCGCCGACCGCCGGTGATTTCATCGCGGCATCGTCGATGCCGGGTTGCTTTCCGGTGACGACCCGCACCTGCACGCTGCCCTGTCCGCCCGTGCGCGGGTCCAGCGAAACGCCGGTTTGCAGGTCGTAGCCCAGGGCGAGTTCCACCGGCAGACGAATCTCGATGATCGAAGGCGCCCGGACGCAGAGGCTGTTGCCATCGATCGCGGCGCCATCGGGATGCTTGCCAAACAAGGCGGGATCGAGGCCCCACGACTCGTTGACTTGCTCCCCGTGATCGGCCTGATGGGTCTGATTGACTTGCGGTGTCGGCGGGCTGCTTGTCGCATCGCGCAGCAGCGATGAAAAGATCGGGCCATCGAGCGAAAGCAGTTGCGAACGCAGCAGGCCATCGGCGCTGTCGCGCCGCACCGGAGCGGGACCTGTCAGCAGCGATTGCACCTGCGCGGCCAGCTTCGCTTTCTCTTCGGATGATGCGGCGCTTTGCCATTTCGCCAGCAGCGAACCGGCGGGGATGATCGTCGTTTTACCGGGCGGATTTTTGGAATCCGCTTCGGTATAAAAATGCCAGACAGTCTTGTTGCCATGTCCATCCGCATGGGGATTGCCTGCGGTCACATCGGGTGAAATCTCTTTCGCCAGATTCCAGGTGCGCGGCGTCTTCTCATCGCTGGTGAGCTTGAGATCGACCGCGGTGAGATCGCACGAGTGATTGCCGTCGCGCGGGCCGATCAGCAGCGAGATGACATCGCCGGGCAGCACGCTGATCTTGTCGAGCGGGCCGATGTCGAAGGTCTTGTTGCCTTGCGCGACGCCTGCGTGAAGCTGTTGTCGTTTGGTTCCGCGTCGATGTTCGATGGTCCAGGCGACTCCGTTGCCGCATTCGGGATGGGCATCGGCCACGGTTGCCTCGATGGTGATCATCGCGCCGATGGGGCTTTGCCAGCCGATGGCGGCGCGAAGCTGCGGCGAGGGATGCACGACGATGCTGTGGGGCTTCACGTTGCCCGGCACGCGCACGTGCTGATCCGACGAGTTGGCCAGAATCTCAGGCAACTGGTTCGGTGCGATGCGCCAGCCCTTGATGAAGTCGTAGTTGCCGCCCTTGTCCACCCGCGTGGTCATGTGGCCTTCGATTTTCACCGCACCGGCGACGCCCACGCCCATGTGGTCGAGCCAGGCGCGGAGCGTCGTTTCATCGAGTTGATGTTTCCGGGCGAGTTGCTTCACATCCGCATCGGCTTTGTCGGCGATCGCTTCACCGGCGACTGCGAGATACTTCGCGGTGTCGGCGACCAGTCGGGCGCGCCTTGCCGCGATGCCGGCGCTGATGGCCCGCACATCGCGCAGCAGAATGTCGGGACGCCCCTTGGCGACCAGGCGCGGCTGTTGCCAGATCACGAAGTCGCCCTCGTTGCCATCGCCCGCGTCGGTGGTCAGCAGGGTGAGGATGATTTCGGAAGCATCGCCATCGGATGCCAGCGATTGTCGAATGGTTTGTCCTTCGCTGATCGGGCTGACCGGTTCGAGCCAGCGCGTGGGGCCGCCGATTTTGCCGATGTGTCCGACGCGGGAGAATTTGAAGAGCGATTTCTGCCAGGGGGTGATCATCTCCACCAGCGCGGGAACATCGGCGACCTTCGCCGATGCCCAGCGGGCGCGGATCGGATCGAGCAGCGGCGAAGGCGTCCGGTCGGTGAGTGCGCTCAGAAGAATGCCCAGGTACTTGGGACTCAAGCCTCGATCGAGCGCGAACTGTTTGAGGTCTTGAGGTGCGGGGCTCTTAGGCACGGGACCTTGAAGGTCCCGTGCCTTGGACTGGCGCCACTGGATCGTCGCGGCGAGGTATCGATCCAGCGGGAGTCCGCCTCCTTCGTTGGTCTGGAAGATGATGCCCTGGAGATTGACGCGGTCGCCGCCGCGCGGGTCGGTGAATTGGCGATAGAAGCTGCGAATCTCGGCGAGCGTTTCGTTGGTCCAGTCCTGCGGACTGTTCGATGGGGAAAAGCGGATGCCATCGGGCAGCAGCACCGCATGCGCCGCGACCGCCTTGCCCGCATCGAGATACTTGGTCACCAGCGAGGGCGACATCACCAGCGCGTTGCCCGTGTTGGTGAAGCCTTCTCCGGCGGCGCCGTCCACGGGAAACTCCTTCGCCGGCTCCAGCGAGGCGACCCCGGTGAGATCGCGCAGCGTGTAAGTGTATTCCGCGTTGCTCAGGCGACGCAGCACCACGCGCCCCGGATCGCCCGCATGAGCCTTGGCCTCCGTTTTGAGAAAGGTGTTCACCCACGACAGCAGGGCCTGCTTTTCATTTTCACCGGGTTGCTTCGACTGGCGCGGCGGCATCTGCCCGCTCTCCAACATGTGCATCACCTGCTGCCAGACCTTCGCATTCCTGCGCAGGTCCGCCACGCTCTTGAACTTCGCAAGATCAACCTCCGCCTCGGCATCTTCCCCTTCGTGGCAGTGGTTGCAGTAGCGGGCGATGAGCGGAATCATCTCCTTCCCGTACCGCGCCTCGAAAGCCCCGGCATCCTCCCCCTGCGCCGCGGCAAGGCCGGGGAACAGCAAGCCGGCGGTCATCATCGCCAATCCGGCCAACGCTTGAATGGAAACACTTCGGTTCGTCATGCTCATACGCGGTCCATTCGATGGGGCGGCTTGAGTGTGCCGTGGGGATCGTGTCACGGGAACACATTACGGTAACACAACCGCCGCGCGGATCATCGTCATTTTGAAGCGTTGGCGCGGGTGGCTTCGCCCTTGAAAAGTTGTGGGTGGCTGGGGCGGAGTCTTCGACGCCCCGGCGCCTTGCTGTTCCATCGGGCCGGGGCTTTGCGGACTCAGCCCCAGTCACCCGGATTCAAACTGAGCCACTGCCCCTGGCCGGCTTCGCCCTTGAAGGGAGATGTGCGGACGGATCACCTACAATCGTTTCATGCCCGTCACCGCTGTCGAACCCGTCTTTTCCGCCCGCGGACTCACCAAGACCTATCACATGGGCGAGGTTGATGTGCAGGCGCTGCGGGGCGTCGATCTCGATCTGTTCGCCGGCGAGTTCGTCGTCCTGCTCGGTCCCTCCGGCAGCGGCAAGTCCACGTTGCTGAACATTCTCGGCGGGCTTGACACGCCATCGACCGGCACCGTGCGCTATCTTGATCAGGAACTCACATCATTCGACGACGCCACGCTCACGCAGTATCGCCGCACGCACGTCGGGTTCGTCTTCCAGTTCTACAACCTCATCCCCAGTCTCACGGCGAAGGAGAACGTCGCCCTGGTCACCGAGATATCGCGCGATCCGATGGACCCCGTCGAAGCGCTCGACCTCGTGGGCCTCAAGGCCCGCAAGGACCACTTCCCCTCGCAGCTCTCCGGCGGCGAGCAGCAGCGCGTCGCCATCGCCCGCGCCGTCGCCAAGCGGCCCGGCGTGCTGCTGTGCGACGAACCCACCGGGGCGCTGGACGTACACACCGGCATCAAGGTGCTCGATGTCATCGAACACGTGAACCGCACCCTGGGCACGACGACCGCCGTCATCACGCACAACGCGGTGATCGCCGACATCGCCGACCGCGTGATCTCGATCTCCGACGGCTGCATCGTGGATGTGAAGACGAACGAAAAAAAGGTGAAGGCGAGCGAATTGAAATGGTGAGGGGGAGGAAGGCACGAAGGGGATGAAAAGTTCCGAGTTTCGAGTTCCGAGTTCCGAGTTGAAAGGCGAGGGGAGAAGAAAGGCACGAAGGCTGAAGGCATTGAGGCACGAAGGGGGAGAATGGCCAATGGTCATTGCAAAATGAAAATTGCAAAATGGCGGAGCAGACAACCAATCATCTGAGTGTGTACGTCTCCTTCTCCTCAATTTTCATTTTGCATTTTGCAATGGCTATTTTTCAATCTCTCCCCTGCTCCTGCTCCTGTCCCCTTTCCCATGACCTCCCTCAACCGCAAACTCGTGCGTGACCTGATGCTCATGAAGGGCCAGGCGATCGCCATTGCGCTGGTCATGGCGTGTGGCGTGGCCACGTTCGTGATGTCGCTGAGCACGCTCGAGTCGCTTCAGATCACACAGGAGGCTTACTACGAGCGGTACCGCTTCGCCCATGTGTTCGCCCACTGCAAACGCGCCCCCAACGCCCTGGCCCGGCGCATCGAGGCGATTCCCGGCGTGGCCAGGGTGCAGACGCGCGTCGCCGTGGATGTCACGCTCGATGTCGCCGGCCTCAGCGAGCCGGCGGTGGGGCGCATCGTCTCGATCCCCGACCGGCAGGGGCCGGGCCTCAACGAAATCCATCTGCGCAAGGGCCGCTACATCGAGCCGGATCGTCGGGGCGAGGCGATCGTCAGCGAGGCGTTCGCGGAAAAGCACCAACTCAACCCCGGCTCTTCCGTCATCGCCATCATCAACGGACGCCGGCAGGAGCTGCACATCGTCGGGGTCGCGCTTTCGCCCGAGCATGTCCTGCAAATCCGCGCCGGCGAGATGCTGCCCGACGACATCCGCTACGGCATCTTCTGGATGGGCTACACCGAACTCGCCTCCGCGTTCGACATGGAGGGCGCGTTCAACGATGTCACCCTCACGCTCATGCGCGGCGCCAGTGAGCCGGAGGTGCTGCGCCAACTCGATGCGCTGACCGAACCATACGGCGGCATCGGGGCCTATGGCCGGGATGATCATCTGTCCAACCGCTTCCTCACCGATGAGATCAAGCAGCTTCGCACCATGTCGATCCTGGCGCCGTCGATCTTTCTCAGCGTCGCCGCGTTCCTCTTGAATGTCGTCATCACCCGGCTCATCAGCACGCAGCGCGAGCAGATCGCCGCCCTCAAGGCGTTCGGGTACACCAGGCATGAGATCGGCCGGCATTTTCTCAAGTTCGTGCTGCTCATCGTGGCGGTCGCCGTGGCGCTGGGCTTTGGCGCGGGGATATGGCTGGGGCGCGGGATGACGGCGATGTACACCGAGATTTACCGCTTTCCGATTTTTCACTTCCGGCTCGATCCGGGCACCTTCGCCCTGGGGCTGCTCATCAGCATCGGCTCGGGCGTGCTGGGCACGCTTCATGCGGTGCGCGCCGCGGTGATCCTGCCGCCCGCCGAGGCGATGCGCCCCGAGCCGCCCGCGGATTTCCGGCCGACCATCGCCGAGCGCATCGGCATGGAGCGCATGCTCGCGCAATCGGCCCGCATGGTGCTGCGACAGCTCGAGCGCAAGCCCGTGAAGTCCGGCCTGTCGTGCCTGGGCATCGCGATGGCGGTTTCCGTGCTCGTTCTCGGGCAGTTTTCAAAGGATGCCATCGATTACCTGATGGAGTTCCAGTTCACGCTCGCGCAGCGGCAGGACATGACGGTGAGCTTTGCGGAGGCGTGTTCCTCGCGCGTCATCCACGAGGTTGACCATTTGCCGGGCGTGATGCGCAGCGAGCCTTATCGCGCGGTCCCGGTGCGCCTTCGCCACGGCCACCTGAGCGAGCGCGTCGCCATCATGGGGCTGGTCGCCGATCCGCAGATCAATCGCGTGATGGACATTCACGAGCGATCGCATTCGATGCCGCCGCAGGGGATGCTGATGTCGGAGAAGCTGGCGGAGATGCTCGCGCTGAAAGTGGGCGACATGGTGCGCGTCGAGGTGATGGAGGGGCGTCGCCCGGTGCGCGACGTGCCCGTGACCCGGTTGATCGCCGACCTTGCGGGGACGAATGCCTACATGCGCATCGACTCGGTACACACGCTGATGCGCGAAGGCGCGACGTATTCCGGGGCCTATCTCACGGCCGACCCGAACCGTCTGGATGAACTGTTCCACGCGCTGAAGCGCACCCCCAGGGTGGCGGGCGTCACGGTGCAAAAAGCCGCGCTGCAAAGCTTCAAGGACACGATCCGCGAGAACCTGATGCGGATGCAGTTCTTCAACGTGCTCTTCGCCTCCATCATCGCGTTCGGCGTGGTGTACAACACCGCCCGCATCTCGCTCTCGGAGCGCAGCCGGGAACTGGCGACGCTCCGCGTCATCGGCTTCACGCGCGGCGAAATCTCCGCCATCCTGCTGGGCGAGCTGGGCGTGCTCACGCTCGTCGCCATTCCGCTGGGCCTGTGCATGGGGTACGGCCTGGCCGCGTTCATGGTCTGGTTCATGGAAACCGAAATGTTCCGCATCCCGCTGGTCGTCAGCCGGCAAACGTTTGCATTCGCGTCAACGGTCGTCATCATCGCGTCGCTTTTGTCCGGGCTGGTGGTGCGAAGAAGGCTGGATCATTTGGATCTGGTTTCGGTGCTTAAGTCGAAGGAGTGAGAAGATGCGCGATGCTATAATGAAAGCAAGTGAAAGGACATGATTTGGCAAAGGCGATGGACATCGCGCGTTACCTGATCCACCTCGCGTCCGGCGAGCCGGAGTCGGATCGTCTTGCGCCGGTCACGCCGCTTCAGATTCAGAAACTGCTGTACTACGTGCAGGGCTGGTCGCTGGCGCAGCGGGGCCGCCCGGCGTTCGATGAAGCGATCAAGGCGTGGCGCAACGGGCCGGCCGTGCCCGAAGTCTGGCGCGCGCTCAAGCACCGCGGGAACCGCCGCGTCAAGTCCGCCAGCGGCAGCGCGGAGGTTCTTTCGCCCGACGATCGCCTGTTCGTTCGAGGCGTCTGGGAACGATACAAGCGGCACTCCGCGGGCGAACTGTGGCGCATGACTCACCGCGAGCCGCCCTGGCGAACGACGCGCGCGGAAGCGGGCGTGGAGGATGGGCAACGATGCGCCGCGGAGATCGGGCACGCCGTGATCCGTGATTACTTTGCGGCGTTGACCGCTCGATTGGCGAAGCTGGTTCCCGATGCGCTGAGCGCGGAAAATCTGGAGCAGGCCGGGCGCGATCTCGCCCAGGGCCGCGGCGTGGACCTGGCGGAGTATTTCACGGGGCGCGGGCATGCCTTATAAGGCTCGATTGCTCTTCTTCTTCGACTGCGAGTTTGACGGTGACACCCATCTCTTTCACGTCATGTTTCGCTACGGTAATGACGAAGCCACTCTGGAGATTCACCGAGTCGGGCACGTGGGCTATCGCGGCATCGTTTCTTTCGGGACATTGGACGATGAATGATTTCGCCCGTGCTCCCGCGTTCCGAGGCTGCTCATGAAGTCTTTTCGCCGCATCCTGCTCATCATCTTCCTCCTCGCCATTGCGGGGCTGATTGTCCATGCGTTTCTGCCCAAGCCGGCGCCGGTCGATATCGCGGCGGTCACGCGCGGTCCGATGCGCGTGACCGTCGATGAGGATGGCAAGACGCGCATCAAGGATCGTTACGTGATCAGCGCCCCGCTGGCCGGCCGGCTCATCCGCATCCAGCTCAAGCCGGGCGACAACGCCGTCGCCGGCGCCACGATGCTCGCCGTCATCGAGCCGCGCGACCCCGAGCTGCTCGACCCTCGCGCCAAGGTCGAGGCCGTCGCCCGGGTGAACGCGGCCCAGTCGATGCTCGACCAGTCGATTCCGAACCTCGACCGCGCCGCCGCGATGATGGAGATGGCCAGGAAGGACGCCGACAAGCAGCGCTCGCTCCGCGAGCGCAACGCCGCCACCGAGAAGGAATACGACGATGCCGTGCTGATGGAGCGCGTGCGCACGCAGGAATACAACTCCGCCAGGTTCGCGCAGGAGATCGCCAGGTTCGCCCTGGCCCAGTCCAAGGCGGCCCTGATCCGCACCGCCCCCGACAACGGCCCGGACCCGGACGCCATTTTCGAGATTCGCGCCCCTTGCAACGGCCGCGTGCTCCGCGTCTTCCAGGAAAGCTCCGCCGTGGTCCAGGCCGGCACGCCGCTTCTGGAGTTCGGCGACCCCTCCGACCTCGAAGCGGAGATCGATGTGCTCTCGACCGACGCGGTGAAGATTCGCGGCGGCGCAGCGGTGATCATCGATCACTGGGGCGGCCCGCAGCCGCTTCGCGGCAAGGTGCGCGTCGTCGAGCCTTCCGGCTTCACCAAGGTCTCGTCGCTGGGAGTCGAGGAGCAGCGCGTCAACGTCATCGTCGATTTCGTCGATCCGCCCGATGTCCGCGCCGCCCTCGGTGACGGCTACCGCGTCGGCGTCCGCATCGTCATCCAGGAGGAGACAGGCGTTCTGCAAGTCCCCGGCAGCGCGCTTTTCCGCGATGGCCAGGAGTGGGCGGTGTTCATCGTGGAGAACGATCGCGCGAAACGACGCCACGTCAAAATCGGAATGCAGACGGCGCTGGCGGCGCAGGTGCTTGAGGGACTCGACGAGGGCGAGCAGGTGATTGTTCATCCGAGCGATCGCATCGTCGATGGTGTGGCTGTGATGAGGCGGTGAGACGGTGAGATGGTGTATGAAAAGTTTTGGGTGAAAAGTTTTGGGTGCATGAAAAGTTTGGGTGGCTGGGGCTGAGGCTTCGCAGAGCCTCAGCCCCAGCCATCACCCGATGCTCATCATTCTTTAACCATCACGCGGCAGAATGTCTGCTCCTTTGGAGACAAGCATGGCCGCAGATGAAGATATCGACCGTCGCTCCTTTCTTAAATACGTCGGCCTTGGCGCCACGGCTTCCGCGTTGACTCATGCGCTGGGGCCGCTGCATTGCGAGGCGGCGGCGATTCCGGGGACTCCGGGGGCGTGGGTTGCGGCGGATGGGTCGCCCAACTGGGTGCCGGTGGATTATCCGGTGCCATTGCCGGGTGATCGCGCTGACATCCGCGATGCGGTGCGTCTGGGTGCGTATGAAGTGCGCGATGAACTGATGCTGCCTCGCGGTTTTCGCAGCGAGGTGGTGGTGCAATGGGGTGACAAACTGGGGCCGGTGAACAAGCAGATTTCGTTCGGCTTCAATGCGGACTACACCGGCCTGGCGCCCATCGAAGGCAGGCGCGATGAGTTCTATCTCATCGTCAATCACGAATACATTTCAGGCCGGCCGTGGCTGGCGGGATTTGAGGCCGCTCATGGCCATCGGCTGCCGCGCGTTCGGCTCATCGCCGATCCTGACAAGGCCCGCTATCCCGATGGTCGGCTTGAGATCGATGGCGACCTGCTCGACACGCATCGCATCGACCTGGAAAATCCTGATGAGGTCGCCAAGCTCAAGCCCACAACGCTTGCCGCGATCCGCACGATGTGCCAGGCGGCGATGGCGGATCTTGGCATCACGATCGTGCATGTGAAACGGTTGGAAAACGGCCGATTCGAAGTGGTTCGATCGGCAGGCGATCACAAACGATTCACCGGCATCGATCAGCCGGTGGGCACCTTCTCCAACTGCTCGGGCGAGACGACGCCCTGGGGCACGTTCCTTTCCTGCGAGGAGAATTTTCAGGACCAGGCGACGGAGTGGACCGCGCCCGATGGCTCGCCTCTGGGGAATGTGAAGCAGCAGTTCAAGGGCGTGGGGGCTCATGCGGAGATCGGGTTGCCGTTTGAGTTTGAAGGGCTGGGGCAGGGTTGCGAGCCGCCGCTCGATGGCCGGGAGTTTGGGTGGGTGGTGGAGGTTGATCCCGCCAGGGGCACGATCCGCAAGCACAAGACGCTGGGGCGGTTTCGGCATGAGAATGTGGCGCTGCGCGTGGAGCAGGGGAAGAAGCTGATCGCTTACATGGGCGATGATCGGCGCGGCGGCCACGTCTGGAAATTCGTCAGTGATGAAGTGGTGCGTGATCCCAGGGCGAAGACGAATTCGCGTCTGCTGCGCAAGGGCACGCTCTATGTTTCGCAGTGGAATGGAGACTTCACGGGTCGCTGGGTGGCGGTGTCGCCCGACTCGCCGGTGGTGTTGCCGCAGCCGAGGCATTGTTCGAGCGGTCACATGTGGCTGCCTGATCGCGGGCATGTGAGTTCGCTGCCGCTTAACGGGGTGATCCGCATGAAACCGATGGGCGGTCACGTGGCCGTCAGCGAGGGCGGATTTGAAGGCCGGAGGGTGTCGCCTGCCGAGTGGGCCGGCGGCATTGAAAAGTTCACCGGCAGGAAGTTCGCACAGGTCACGTTGGCCGATCTCGTGCAGCCGCCGGCAGGCCGCAAGCTCTCGCCGGAGAAACTGCGCGAGCATCAGGAGTGGGTGATTCAGCTTGATGCGTTTGCGATGGCCAATGCCGTGGGCGGCACACCGCTGTCGCGCCCGGAGGATATCGAGGTTCATCCGATTGACAAGAGCGTTTACATCGCCTTCACCGATTCGACCGGTTCCGGCGACGGCTCGCCCGACACGCGCATCTTCCCGCACTCGCGCGGCAAAAATTCGCTGCAATACGGGGCGATTTACAGGCTCGTGGAAGATCGAAACGATCCCGCGGCGATGACCTTCAAGTGGGGCAAATTCATCACCAGCGGCGAGGTGGCGGACCCCGGTGCGGGCAAGGATCGCGTGGGCGGGTTCGCCTGTGCGGACAATCTCGCGTTCGATCCGCAAGGCAACATGTGGATCGTGACGGACATCACCACGCCTGCGCACAACCAGCCGGTGACCCGTGCCGATGAGAAGACGCAGCCGGGCGGCTCGCGCTTCGTCGGCATCTTCGGCAACAACGCACTCTTCATGATCCCCACGCGCGGCCCCAAGGCCGGCATCCCGCAATGCTTCGCCATCGGTCCGATGGAGTGCGAACTGACCGGTCCCACCTTCACCCCCGATGGCAGGACGCTCATCCTCTCGGTGCAGCATCCCGGCGAACTGCACGGCCCGCGCGGCATGTTCGCAGGCGTGCCCACGCAGGAACAACGCAACATGAGCATTCGCGCTCGCGATGGAAAACTGTTCGACCAGAAGCGCACGGTCCTGCTGGGAAGCAACTATCCATCGGGCACACCGGGCAAACCGCCCATGCCTTGCGTGGTCTGCATCACGAGGAGAGAGTGAGAGGGAAGGGGGAAAGGCACGAAGGCATTGAGGCACGAAGGCACGAAGGGGGGGAAAGTTCCGAGTTTCGGGTTCCGGGTTCCGAGTTCCGAGTTGAGGCGTACATCCCCCGGTGGTTGGGTTGCCTGCTCCGCCATTTTGCAATTTGCACTTTGCAATGGCCATTGGCCATTCTCCTCCTTCAGCCTTCAGCCTTCAGCATTCAGTCTTCGTGCCTTCCCCTTTTCCCCCTTCGTGCCTTTTTCCCCTTGCCTTTCAACTCGAAACCCGGAACTCGGAACTCGGAACTTTTTCCCCCAACGCATTCCTCGCACGGTTTTGGCGCACTTCTCACGGTTCCCCCACGTTCATCAAATGTTGCCGCCTCACAATGCCTCCGCTTGCCGGGGCAGGATCGGATGCTTGGGCTGTTTGCGGATCGTGGCTTTCAGCCGGAGCGTCATCGTGCTTCAAGCGTGGCGGATGTCATCGCCATGCAACCCCAGTCACCCCATTCAGGAAGGATTGAGCATCATGAGAGGAAACAGTGGAAAGATTGCCGCCATCTCCGCAGCGTTCATCACCGCCGTCGTCGGGCAACAGGCGCATGCCCTTGAATACGGCAACATTCAGGTCATCCAGTTGAACTCGACGAACAACGCCGCGAACCACGCGACGAACCCCGGCATCATCATCAGCACGCCGCAGGCAACGCCCGGTTTCTCCGTCCCTCTTGCGAGCAATCGCGGCGACTACAACGTCACCATCGGCGCATCGAATGCCGATGACGTGGCCGGCGGCATCCTCATCACCTCCGTGCGACAGAACGGACGCAACAACGATGCGGTCGGCGGCACGGAAGGCAACCTCACCGGTTTCTCGATGGCCACCAGTGCCGTCGAGGTTTCCGGCGGTTCGTACTTCATTCCCGTCTTTCATTCGCAAAACGGTTTGGAGATGAACATCGACATCGCCGCCGGCTACTTTCCTTATGCCGACGGCTGGACCGGCGGCATCTCCCGCAACTCCGCCAACGGCGGGCCGATCACTTCGCTGCTGAGTTCTCCCAATGTCACGCTCGGCGCCGAGTTCAAGGACTTGGGCGGCGGCCGCGCCGACCTTGTGCTGCCCGGCGTGGACTCGCGCGTTGACGGCATCGTGCTGGTCAACGGCGGCAAGAACGAGGACAACTACGCACTCTCGCGTCCTTCCGCCGACGGCGCCGCGTTCCAGTTCGGCATCAAGGACAACGGTACCAATGGCGCCGGCCTCGAGCAGGATCCCGTCGCCTTCGTCTATATCCCCAAGAACACGCCGGGTCTGACCCTGGGGCGAATCTCCGGTGGCGGCAATGCCGCCAGTGACACCGATGGCGCAGGCGCACTTCTGAGCCAGGGTGATTTCACCATCCGATCCATCGCCAGCGGTCGTTACCTGCTGGAGATTGCCGGTCAGACGCCCACCTCCGGCGTCCTGCTCATCTCGGCGGAAGGCTTTGGCGCGGCCAACGTCGATAACATCGTCACCTACGAAGCCACAGCCACCGGCTGGGAAATTCAGACCCGCGATCTGACCGGCGATCAGACCGTTGCCGGCAATGTGGTGCCCGGACTTCAGGCCATCACCTCGCCCGAAGCCGCCTTCAATTTCGCCTTCATTCCCTTCAGCGGCGCACCGACGAACCCCGGCGCCGCACTGCCCGCCTTCAATCCCAACGCCGTCGCCGCCGCCAATGTCAAAGTGACCGAATTCAACAGCGGCAACAACAGCGATGGCAATTTCGCGCTGGTCATCGAAGGCTCGCGCGGACTGGGCATTGCCGCCAGCAACCGCGGCGACAACACCATCGCCTGGCTCGGCACGGCGATGAACCCCGCCGACGGCGTGCTGCTCGCCACCGCACGCGAGGATTTCCGCAATAACTCCGCCACCGGCGGGCTCTCCGGCATCGCCATCCACCTGCCTTGGATTTCCGGCGACAAGTACCTCGTCGCCTCCACCGCACTCGACGGCGGCAACCTCGGTGAAATGAACGCCGACTTCGCCGTCGCCTTCTTCCCCAACGCCTCCGGATTCCAAGCCGCCCATAACGTCGCCAGCGCCGCCGGTGTCGCCACCCTCAACCTTTCCGGCGTCAACAGCGCCACCGATGGGTTCCTCTTCGTCAACGGCTTCGGCAACACCGACAACTTCGCCACCGCCAACCCCAACGGCGCCGGCGGCTGGACCGTCCACGTCCGCGACAACGGCGGAGCTCTCGACACCACCGCCAACAACACCTACAGCTACGTCTTCATCCCCAAGTCCACCCCCGACATGATCATGGGCGCCATCGCCGATGACGGCTTCATCATCGATTCCGTCGGCGCCTTCACCCTCACCCGCTCCGCCCTGGGCGAATACCTGCTCAACATTGACGGCGAATCGCCCCTCACCGGCATGCTCCTGCTCACCGCCAATCACGGCCCTGTCGCAGGCGGCGGCGACAGCAACGACAACTACCTCACCTACTTCGCCGATGGTGACACCTTCGTCATCCGAGGCTACGACGCCAACTCCGGCCCCGGCGCACGCCAGGACACCGACTTCTCCTTCGCCTTCATCCGCTTCGGCCTCGCATCCGCCAGCAGCAGCAGCGACATCCCCGAACCGGCATCGCTCGTGCTGCTGGGCCTGGGCGGTCTGGTCCTGGCCACCCGCCGAAACAAACGCGCTTGATCATCGATCAGGCACGGCGGCTTCAAGCCGCCGTGCCTTCCGGAGGCATATATATGAAGATTCACTCCCGATCGTCCTTCGCATTCACGATCACCGAAATGCTGGTCGTCGTCTCCATCATCGTCGTCATCGTTGCGATTGTTTCGCCGTCCATTCTCAAGGCGATGGAAGAAGCCCGGCGTGTTCGCTGCCGGTCGAATCAAAGACAGTTCATGCTCGCCACGCTGTCGCACTCCAACGACATGCCGTCGAAGATTTACATCCCCACGCGCTCAGGCTCCGATGATGCCATCGCGTTTCTCTATCCCGGCTATCTGAACGATCCCAACATCGCCATCTGCCCCAGCACCGAAAACAAAATTCGCAGGGACGTGATGTATGCCACCAGTGAGCAGGTCTTCGGCAGACAGGTGCCTCACGATCTGGTCACGGCGGCGAGCAACGCCCTCGATGAAACCGGCCACAGCTACGAACTCTTCGCCTGGAACGACGGCCCGGCCATCTTCCCCGACGGCACCGACTGGAACGGCAACCTGCTGGGCACCATGAACCAGCAGCGCGGCGTCCTCCCCGGCATGCCCAGCTACGACGCCACCAACGCCAAGAGCAGCTCCACCCTCAAGACCCGACGCAACGTCAAATCCGCATCCAACGAACTGATCATCCTCGACAG
This sequence comes from uncultured Phycisphaeraceae bacterium, assembly GCA_964649195.1. Taxonomy (GTDB): domain Bacteria; phylum Planctomycetota; class Phycisphaerae; order Phycisphaerales; family Phycisphaeraceae; genus JTS-RE9. Next base: position 16,522 of record CAZYPK010000039.1, on the reverse strand, counting down.
CGACCAGGGCGGCGATGTCAACTCCGTCAACATCAACAACTGGCCCGATCCCGTCAACAACCACATGGAGCACGGCCTGAACATCGGCTTCTGCGACGGTCATGTGGAGTGGTTCAACCCCACGCCAAAGCTCATCGAAACCTACATGAACGCCCACATGGTCGCCGCCGCCAACTGGTACCTGATTCATCCGAATCTCAAGGTCACCAACACCGTGCTCAACGGCGCCAACTACAAGAAGTATTACTACCAGTAAGAAACTTTCAGCCCCAAAGCCCGCGCACTCCCGTGTGCGGGTCTGAGGATTTTCCCATGACCCGCCGCGCCTTCACGCTGGTTGAAACCATCATGGTGATCTCGCTGATCGCCTTGCTTCTCTCGCTGCTGCTTCCCGCGCTGGGCCATGTTCGGGAATCCAATCGTCGCATCAACTGCGTGAACCATCTCCGGCAGCTTTCGGTGGCCTTCATCAACTACTGCACCAACAACGATGAACGCTTCCCCGCCGGTTCCTACAGCCACGAGAACGGCAAGCTGATCAAGCCGCATCTGCACAATCCCGGCGCTGTGATCGAGTCGTGGTGGGATTGGCCTTATTACCTGGATCCTTATGTTGCCAATGCCCGGATTCATGACTGCCCGACCAGCCCGGACCCGTATCCGCCGCCGCACACGGATGCCGATGGCAACTACGGCTGGAACTACAACGGCCTCTCCTCCAGCGCTTCGATGTCCCGCCGCAGCCTCAAGCGCGTCCGCAACCCCGCCGAACTCATCATGGTCATGGACAACGGCGACGCCTACCTCTTCCAGGGATCGGACACCGCCGCAGGCGTGATCGAGGATTTTGATCTGGACTGGAATCCGATCACGCTCGAGCGCACCAACCGCCATACGGGCGACACCGCCAACGTCGGCTTCGTCGATGGCCACATCGAAAACCACGACCTCAAATGGCTTCTCGATTACAACCGAGGCAGCGAGAAACTGCCCTACGGCGTGCAGATCAATTGATGGAAGTCAACGCCGTCCGCCTCTTTCGCTTACGGTGCCAGGCGCGTGATCTTCCATGCGCCATCGGGCTGCAATGTGTAAACCAGCCGGTCGTGCAGGCGATTCTGCCGGCCCTGCCAGAACTCGATGGACGCGGGCTTCACGCGGTAGCCGCCCCAGTGCGGCGGGCGGGTGACATCCCTGCCTTCGAACTTGGCGGTGATCTGGACCAGTGCATCTTCGAGGACCTTGCGCGAATCAATGATGCCGCTCTGTTTGGATATCCATGCTCCGAGCTGACTGCCGCGCGGCCTCCGCTGAAAGTAGCCGTCGGACTCGGCGGCGGTGGTTTTGCTGATCGCGCCTTCGATGCGCACCTGCCGCTCCAGCGGAGGCCAGTGGATGCACAGGGCGGCAAGGGGGTTCTTCGCCATCTCGCGCCCCTTGGCGCTGTCGTAGTTGGTGAAGAAGCAGAAGCCCCGTTCATCGAAATGCTTGAGCAGCACGATGCGCGAGTGAGGCCGGCCATCGTCCGTCGCCGTCGCCAGCGTCATGGCCGTCGGCTCGAAGACGCCGGCCTTGATGGCATCGGTCATCCAGCGGTCGAACTGCCGCACGGGATCGCGATCGAGGTCGGCCTCATCGAGGCCGGCCAGGGTGTAGTCGTTGCGGATGTCGCCAAAAATCACATCACGTCCAATCTTCAATCCCGTTGTTTTACAACAACGGTCTTCTCATCATTTTGCGTGAAGAATACGGGACCCAATGTGATGTCATCAAGGGTCTGCGGCTTTGTCACGGGGCGGCTGATCTTGGCGAAATCCTTTTTCGCCTGCGCCATGGCTTCGTTGATGATGAGTTCAAGGCGGTCCGCCTTCTTAATTCCGGTCTTTTTGCTCATGTTTATCCTCGTCGATTATATCGGTCACTGTACCCGCAATCTCCAAAGCAAGGCCAATGGCTCACGAAAATCTTCGGCGATATTGGTGGCGATCAGTTCGAGACCATGTCGCGGTACTGTCAACGGATTTTCGGTGTCGATGCACACAACCAAATCCACCTGACTCTCCGGGAAGCCCACCGGTATGTCCATGAATGCCCGTGACTTTCTCCCAAAGTTACGTATCACGTCCTCGGACAGTCCGGAAGATATCATTTTTTGCACGTAAGCGTCCTCGTCCGTGAGAAAATCCGGCAGGCCGTTAAGAATTTGAACCTGGCGTTGCACAAACGCTTTTCCCGGAGGCCCGGCACCCTCCCCATTGATGGAATAATGAGTGTTTCCTTTCACTGTGGGTTCGGTGCGATGAAAGCGGTATTTCGTGGATTCCAGGTATTCCCCGCGCGGGGCCAGAATGGAGACACGCGCAGAGACGCGTTCCGGGGTCAGATTTTTCCGGTAAGCCTGCAAGGCTTTCGTAAACAGCGATTCAATTTCTCTGAGGATTTTGTTGAGGCTGTCCTCCACCTGCTGAAGATGCGCAATTCTTTTGGGAGGCTGTTGGCTGGGGGAATTCCTGCGGAAAATTCGAATCGATTGCGGTATGTCATGCTTGACGAACACTTCGATTCCCTGCTTGGACGGGGGTTGAAAGTGTTGAAAAACTCCATCACCTTCGAATTGCGCCCATCCATGCACGAACTGATCGGTGGCGATGATGTGGCCTCCATCCCCAAAAGAGACGATGCGGGCGCAATCATTGGGGCCGGTTCCGACGATTTCCTTGCGTGACAACCCTTTGATTTCGACGACCTGAAACGGACCTTGATGTAATCCGACACGCAGCATCGCCGGCGTCGGCAACTTCGCCATGTGATCGATCCATTTCTCCGCAAACTCCACCACTTGATGATGCGACCAATCATTGTCCCAGAAAGTGACGAGCGCTCCGTCGCCTGTGCCGTTCACTTCCATTCCGTCCGAGACTTTTGCCTGGATGAATTCCCAAAGCCCCTCGACAACACGGCGCTGATCTTTCATCGCCATTCTGGAAAAGTTGGTGACATCCCCGATCACGATCAGGCCTGCATTTGCGGATTGAGCCGTGCGGCGTCTCTTGCGTGTTGCCATGAATGATCCGTTCGGTTTGCAGCGGGTTCGCAATGACACGCTAACAAATCGGCGATTGTCGCGTCAAGAGGATGTTTGTTCATTCGATTGCTTTTCGACAGTGTCCTGTCCATGATGCAGGATTTCGGCCTTGGCTTTTTCGATGAAGGCATCGAGCGGGATCGCGCCCAGGTCGCCGCGCGAGCGGTCGCGCACGCTCACGGTGCCTGCGGCCTCGTCCTTGCCGCCGACGATGAGCATGTAGTTGACCTTGTCTTCCTGGGCGCTTTTCACCATGCCGCTGACGCGGTCGCCGGAGCGATCCAGTTCCACGCGGAAGCCGGCCTCTTTCAGGGCTTCGTAAACCTTCTTCGCATAGTCGTTGAATTTTTCACTCACCGGCAGCACGCGCATCTGTTCCGGCGAAAGCCACAGCGGGAACGCGCCGGCGAAGTGCTCGATGAGCACGCCGACGAACCGTTCCATCGAGCCGAAGGGGGCGCGGTGGATCATGACGGGGCGATGTTCCCTGTTGTCGCTGCCGGTGTAAGACAGATCGAAACGGATCGGCAGGTTGTAATCGACCTGCACCGTGCCGAGCTGCCATTCGCGGCCAATCACATCTTTGACGACGAAATCAATTTTAGGTCCGTAGAACGCGGCTTCACCGGGTTCGGCGCTGAAGGGGACGCCCAGGGATTCCGCTGCGAAGCGGCAAGCCGCCTCGGCTTTGTCCCAGTTGGCGGGGTCGCCGACGTACTTCGATGAATCGGGATCGCGCAGCCCGACGCGCACGCGGTAGTCGCTGATGCCCAGCGTTTTGAAGATGATCTTGACGAGCGAGAGACAGCCTTGCACTTCGTCGGCGAGTTGGTCTTCGGTGACAAAGAGATGGGCATCGTCCTGGGTGAAGCCGCGCACGCGGGTCATGCCGCCGATCTCGCCCGATTTTTCCCAGCGATAGACGGTGCCGAACTCGGCGAGGCGCACGGGCATGTCGCGGTAGCTGCGTTTTTCACTGGCGAAGATGCGGATGTGGTGCGGGCAGTTCATCGGCTTGAGCATGTAGCCGTCGATCTCTCCCTTTTCCATGCGATTGGCCAGCTCGCCGCAGGTGCAGCCTTCCCTGGCGAGCTGATCGATCTGTTCGCGCTCGATGAGAGGCGGGAACTGCGACTCGCTGTAGTAGGGATAGTGGCCGCTGGTGCGGTAGAGCTCCAGCCGGCCGATGTGAGGCGTGAAGACCTGCGAGTAACCCTGCTTGCGCAGCTCGTCGCTGATGAAGGTTTGGAGCGTCTGCCGAATGATCGAGCCGCGCGGCGTCCAGAGCACGAGGCCTTGTCCGACCTGTTCATCGATGTGAAACAACCGAAGCTGTTTGCCCAGCACGCGGTGATCGCGCTTCTTTGCTTCATCGAGAAGGGCGAGGTGATGATCGAGGTCCGCCTGCGAAAAAAACGCGGTGCCATAGACGCGCTGAAAACGGTCGAGTTCGACATCGCCTTTCCAGTTGGAGGAGGCGACGGACATGATCTTGAACGCGACGATTTCGGAGGTGTCGGGGACGTGGGGACCTTGGCAGAGGTCTTCCCAGAACGCGGGTGTCGCCGCTTGCGGCGTAGCAACATCACCGGTGACATAAAACGACAACCCTTTGCTCCCGCCCGCAATGGCGCGTTCCGCATTATCGATCTTGTATTTGTTCCCTTCGACATGAAGTTTCTTCATGCCTTCATCGGCGGACATTTCGTACCGCGAAAACGGCCGCTTTTCCTCCACGATCTTCTTCATCTCCGCTTCGATCTTCGGAAAATCCTCGCTGCTGATGGGCGTATCGAGGGCCATGTCGTAGTAGAAGCCGTTGTCCAGCGGCGGGCCGTAGGCGAGTTTCACCTTGTCGCCGCCATACACGCGCTCGATCGCCTCCGCCATCACGTGGGCGCAGGAGTGACGCAGCAGATACAGCGCATCGGGGTTGTGCTCGCCCTTGGTTTTTCCATCCTTGTCCAAGCGCGGCCTGGTGATGATGGCCAGCTTGCAGTCGCCTGGCAGCGGACGATTCAGGTCATAAAGCTGACCATCCACCTTGGCGCCGATGGCCGCCTTGGCGAGTCCCGCGCCGATCTGGGCGGCGACATCCGCAGCACTGGCGCCATCGCTTAATTCTTTCACGGAACCATCGGGCAAAGTGATCTTCATGGCGAATCTCGTGGGCAATAAGTGAATGGGGGAGTGTATCAGATCGGTTCATCGGCTCGGACGGGTTTTCGAGTCATGAACCCAGGAGGGCGTGCCCATCTTTTGCGGCAAGATATTCGGGTGGCTGGGGCTGAGTCCGCGAAGCCCCGGCCCAAGCGCACGAAGGAAGGTGAAGCAACTGATAGCTGGTGGTCCCTGGGCCGGGGCTTCGCGGACTCAGCCCCAGCCACCCAAAACTTCTCACCTCACCCCAAACTTCTCAAACCCCCGGAGGTGCCGTGAATCAGGGATTGCCACGTCGCAAGCGGCTTGGGCGCCTGGGTTCACTCCGCTCCGATGGAGGTGAGCGTGACGCCGGTGCGGGTGATGTGGGCGGTGGCCACGCGGTCGCGCCTCAGATGTTCATCGAGCTGGTCCTGATCGACGGTGACGCCGAAGTGGTCGGCCAGCCGTTTGATGGCGGCGGTTCGTTTTGTTTTCTGGTCCATGTCGGGCGTTTCGTAGTTGTACATGCCCAGCACCATCCGCACGCCCGTCGCCTTGAGATTCGCGGGCACCGCAGGCTTCCCGACCGGCAGATGGGTGATCATGTCGTACTGGCCGGCGAACAGCGAAGGATCCTGCGGGCACTGGTAATACTGTCCGAGGATGCAGGCCACGCCGGGGTAGATCGACATCGTTTCACCGGGCTTGACCGCATCGCGGGCCTGGAGAATGGCGCGGGTGAATTGATAGCGGTCCGGCTGCATGTAGTAGTGCGTCAGGTTCAGCGACTGCCGGCACTGAATGCAGAGGAAGATGATGATGACGGCCATCGCGGCGCGTTGGAACTTCACATGAGCCAGACCGGTGGCGAACATGGCCAGGCCGATGTAGAGCGCCGGCTGAAGCGGGCTGAGGTAGCGGATGTCCATGAAGTGATGGATGCGCAGGAAGCTGAAGAGCATGAGGATGTTCATCACCGCCACGCCCAGCAGCACGACGGCGCTGGTCTTGCATTTCCTGAAGAGCAGCACGAGGCCCACGGCGGCGAAGAGGTACATGATCAGCCCGGCGGGGGTGAGATTGATCAGGTCTTTGGCGCTGACGATGATCTCGCGCATCATGGCGAAGTAGGTGAGGTCGGGCCGGTCGCCGCCGCCGCCGTGGAAGACGCGCATGATGATGCTGTGGATGCCGACGTTGGCGAACATGCATGCGACGGCGAAGGCGCAGGTGACGCCCACGGCCACCTGCCTCGTTTTCGGGTGAGGCCGTTTGAGGATCACCCCCGCCGCCATGAGGCCGACGGTTCCCGCCGCGATGCCCAGCCAGACGGCCAGGGCAAACTGCGTTGTCGAAAGCAGCAGGCCCAGCAGCCCGCCGAGCATCACCCATTGCCAGACGGGTGTGAGCCAGCCATCGTTTTTCGCGTTCGTGTTGCTGTCATCGGTCGCACTTCTCACGCCAGGCTCCGGCTCGCGCACCAGCTTGATGGTCAGCGCCATCGCCAGCAGCGTCAGCAGCATCAGCACCGTATAGATGCGGCACTGCTGACTCTGATCGACCTGACTCGGATCGAAGGTGATGATCGCCGCCGTCATCAGGCCCAGCGACCGATCGCGCACCACGCAGCCAAGCCAGTAGGCCGCGGGAATGCAAAGCAGCCCCGCCAGCAACGAGGGGATGCGCATCGCCCAGGGATCGGTGGCGCCCAGAAGGTCGGCGCTGATGCGGGCCAGAAGGAAGGTGAGCGGCGCTGTCTCGAAATGGTTCTGCCAGCGGAAAAACTTGCCGTAATCCATCGGCACAGGCTCGTACAGCCCGGTCTGCTCCGACCAGCCGCTGAGACCGGGATCGATGATCCCGCTGCGCCAGGTGTCCGCCTCATCAAACCAGATCGGCAGCGACAACGCAGGCCCCGTGCGCAGCCAGGCGCCGATGATCACCAGCAACAGAAGCCCCGACAGATATGGCACTCGACTTTGCATGAAATCATTCCGTGAGGCGAACGCCGCCCGCCAAGCCCGCTCCAAACGACGACGCACCGACCGCGCGACAAATCCAGAACCATTATCGGCCAGATGAAGAACAGGGATGATGCAGGGTGCGATGTCTTGTCGGGAGTGCTTTTCCTTTTGGCATCGATTGTGGTCCCGAGTACGATACAACCTGAGTTTCGGATAAGCCCCGCCCGGTCCCCGGAGCAGGGCGCGGGCCAAAGAGCGTCCAATGAACAAAGGATCCAGGCTTACAAGGTGAATTCAGACCGAAAAACGAGTTGTGATTCGTGAACGGGCCGTGAATCGATCACCCCTTGGGCCCGCGCCCTTCCGGGCGGGGCTTATCCGAAGCTCAGGTATACAGAAAGGTTCTCCAGGCTCCATTCCTTCATGGGGGCGGACAGATGATTCGATCTCATCCGATTCAAGCGATCAGCTTTTTGTGCCTGGCGATGGCCTGCGCCGTTCCCGCATCGGGCCGGCAACTGGAGGAAAGCCGCAAGGCTTTCGAGTCGCTCTATGGCGATCGCATCAAGGCGGTTCGCGCCACGCCTGATCGTGCGGACGATCTGGAACTGGCCAAGGGTCTGCTTGACAGCGCCAGCGCCACCGAAGATGCGCCGGGCCTGGTGCTGGCCATGTGCAATGCGGTTTACGACCTCACCTCCAATCATCCATCAGGCTTTCCGCTGGCCGCCCGGTCGATGCGTCTGCTGATGGATCAGGTCCCCGAGCATGCGCTGGACGCCCCCGACCGGCTGGTGGATGTGCTTCGCAGACAGTTCGCCCGCACACCCGTCTCCGAACGCGCCGCCGTCGGAGATGAACTGATCAACGCCTTCATGATCGCCGCCCGCATTCGCGATCACGGCGGCGATTACGCCGAGGCTGCAAAGCTGATTCGCCAGGCCCTGTCGATGGCTGAGACGATCAAGAGCCCGCGCGTTGCAGGCCTCAAGCATCGGTTCGATGTGGTGCAGTCCCGGGCGCAGGTTCAGACCCTGGCCCGAAGAGCCGAGACCAAACTTCGCACCGCCCCCGACGATGCCGCCACTCATGCGGAACTGGCGCGGTACCACCTGCTGGACCTTCACGACCCCGCCAAGGCGGCCGCCCATGCCAAGGCTTCCAACGATGACTCGCTCAAGGCCATCGCTGCGATCGTCGAGCAGCCGTTGGAAGATTTGTCGGACAAGCAATGCCTGATCATGGCGGATTGGTATCGGGCCGCGTCGAACAGCGCGACGCCCTACGGCAAGCTGCTGAGCCTGGAAATCGCCGGCCGGTCCTACCGGCGTTACCTCGCCATCACCCGTGAGACCGGGCTTGACCCCAGCCGCGCCAAGCTGGCCCTCGATGAAGTGGACAAGACCTTCCAGGCGCTGACCCCGCCCGCAGACGCCGACACCGAGGTCGAAAAGCCCGACGCCACGGCCATCAAAGGCAAGTCGAAGGTGATGGAAACCCTCGCTTCGATCAAGCCCGAAGATGGTTGGGTGGATGTCATGAAGGTGATCGATCCGGCCCGCGCCTATCGCGGGGCATGGAAAATGGAGAAAGGCAGGCTGACCCGCTTTCACGCCAACCATCAGGAGGGCAGCGCGTTTCTGGCGTTGCCGTTCTCGGCCAAAAACATCAGCTACGAAATCGAGATGGTCTTCGAGCGGCCCGCCGAAGGCGAGCAAGGCACCGGCTCCTTCTTCTTTCACGCCGCAGGCAGTTGCGGCTGGTTCGAGATCGGCACCGGCGACAAGGGCGACCTCTCAGGCATCGGCCGCATCGACGGCAAACCGCACTGGGAAAACATCAGCACCAACAGGCGAATCACTTTTCCCGCCAGAAAAACGCACATCGTCATCTTCAGCATCAAGACCGCCGGCGACAAGATACACATCAAGTCCCTCGCCAACGGCCAGCCGTTCATCGAATGGCAGGGCACATCGGCCAACCTCACCATCCGCGACTACGACTGGATCGCCTTGGGCGGCTTCGGCGCCACCACCTATCACCGCATCCGCCTTCGCGCCGTCGATGGCGAGATCGTCGCCAAGCCTTACGAGCGAAGATGAGAGGTCACGAGCCGCGACTCAACGAGTCGCGGACATGCCCCCGGAACAGCCTCAAGGGTGGCCCCGCGCGCCCTTTTCTTTCAGCCTCGATCGGCGCCCGGTTGTTTTCGCGTCCCGTGAGCCGCTGCGCGATGGTCACTCCATTCTTGTCGCTCACGTCCGCGACGTGTTACGTCGCGGCTCACGCTTATCCCGAACTCAGGTTGATCGCATTGTCAGCCGGCGACATCTCCATCTTCAACGAGGCCCTTCGTCAGCGAGCATCCCGGCAGGTCGTACTCATCAAAAACGCTTTCGACGATCGCATACGGCGGACCGGCCAACCACGATGGATCGTCTGTCACATGCCGTTGGTACTTCCCCGGCGACACGCCATCGGCGCTTGGCGCGTAGTTGACGACCTCGTGAGGCTCCAGGGAAATGGCAACGATGACGCGCGATCCGACATCGATGCACCGCCACCGCTTTCCACCGCACCAAAACTCGATCCCGATTCGAAAGTCGCCGTGTTTCATGGGTATTGATGGTTCCCGGCTGACGAAATAGCTCGGCAGATGCAGGGCAGGCGCCGCCCACCCTGCACCGATGTGCGGGCTGCACGCGGGTGATCAACCCCCGACGACCGCGCGAACAATGATCGCTGCAACGACAAGGACTGCACAGACAACGATCAATAAGATACGACGACGAAGCCTTGCGCGAGCGCAGGCAAAACAAAGAAATCTTACCGGATCGCCAAGACCCGAAGCTGCTCGGCCCATATCCATCGGAAGCGGACGAACACGTGGAAGAACGTAATCACTCCCTTCATCGGGCATATGCCACCTCCCACAAGCCACGCACAGCCGGTGGAACCCGCGATTCGGAAACTGGTCATCATTCAGGGGCATAACGTTCCGCCGTATCAGTGGCGAGTTTCTTCCGGGGCGGGGGCCGCGTGCGGGGCAGGTTCCAGTACGTCTTGTCTTGCCGAGGTTAACTCCCACCAATCGGCAACTTGAACCGCGAATAAATCGAGGTATGCATCGGCCTCAATAAGTCAACAAATGAGTCTTTTGAGTTGCAGTAGAGGGTTTGCATTCCTGTGTACGCCTAACGGTTGATGGCACTGGCAGCAGAGCCTGCCAGTGCCATCAATCGCATCATCCCAAAATCGGCTTGATCACCTCGCCCGCCACATCCGTGAGCCGGAAGTCGCGGCCCTGGAAGCGGTAGCTCAGGCGGGTGTGGTCGATGCCGAGTTGGTGCAGGATGGTGGCGTGGAGGTCGTTGACGTGGAGTGGGTTTTCGACGGGGTTGTAGCCCAGGTCATCGGTGGCGCCGTAGGTCATGCCGCCCTTGATGGAGCCGCCGGCGAGCCACATGGAGAGGGCTTTCATGTGGTGGTCGCGGCCGCTGCCCTGGGCCATCGGGGTGCGGCCGAACTCGCCGCCCCAGATGACCAGCGTGTCATCGAGCATGCCCAGCCGCTTGAGGTCTTTCACCAGCGCCGCCGAGGCCTGATCAACGAGGCCGGCGCTGTATTTCATGGCGTTTTTGATGTTGCCGTGATGGTCCCAGCCGCGATGGTAAAGCTGAATGAACCGCACGCCGCGCTGGGCGAGCCGGCGGGCGAGCAGGCAGTTGGAGGCGAAGGAGCCGTCGCCGGGCTTGGCGCCGTACATCTCCAGCACATCCGCCGGTTCCTTGGAGATCTCCATCAGCTCCGGCACGCTGCTCTGCATTTTGAAGGCCATTTCGTACTGGCTGATTCGCGTGGCGATTTCCGGATCATCGGTGTTGCGAAGGTGCATGCGGTCCAGGGCCTGCACGGCGGAGACGACATCGCGCTGGCGCGATTCGCTGACGCCTTGGGGGCGGGAGACATAAAGAACAGGGTCGCCCTTGCCTCGGAACTCGACGCCCTGGAATCGGGAGGGGATGAAACCCGCGGACCACTGGCGGGCGGCGATGGGCTGGTCCTGTCCGCCGCCGACGCTGGTGAGCACGACGAAGCCGGGCAGGTTGGTCGATTCGTTGCCCAGGCCGTACCAGAGCCAGGAGCCGATGGAAGGGCGGCCTGGGACGGAGGACCCGGTGTTCATGAAGGTATGGGCGGGATCATGATTGATCGCTTCGGTGTGGAGCGAGCGGACGATGCAGATGTCGTCGGCGATGGAGCCGATGTGCGGGAATATCTCGGCGATTTCCTGGCCGCTCTGTCCGAACTTTTTGAAAGGGTGCTGCGGTGCGAAGCAATTGAGCTGGGCGTTCTGGAGCTGCGCGATCGGCTGGCCCTTGGTGAGGGATTCGGGCATGGGCTGGCCGTGAAGCTGGGCGAGTTTCGGCTTGTAATCCAGCGTTTCCAGATGCGAGGGACCGCCGGCCATGTAGAGCCAGATGACCCGCTTGACTTTGGCGGGGTGATGCAGCGGATTGATGACGCCGGGCCAGCGGTCATCGCCTGCGGCTGTTCCTGCTCCTGCCGCTGTCACTGCTCCTGCCGCTGGTTTCCCCAGCAGCGAGGCCAGGGCGATGGAGCCGAGGCTGACGCCGGTGGAGCGGAAAAAGGTTCGGCGGTTGATGCGGGAGCGGAGGAAGTCGGGGGAGGAAGGATTCATAATAAGACTCCAGGTTCAACATCAGGCGATGGATTAAAGCGATGGACGATTCACCCGCAGGACTTGTCCCTGCAACGATTGGAACGGTTCGATGGCCTCATGAATCCGCCGGGCCTGCCGTGCGAAATCCGGATCGAACGTGCAAAGCACCATGCCGGCGTGATCGGATGATTGATTGTGCAATCGAAAAAAATGCTTGCGATTGATCGTGAGCAACGTCAAACCTTTGTCGATTGCGAAGGCCAATACCTGTTCATCCGGCGCCGCGTCGAGTCCTGATTCCTGCACGGCCAATACGTCGTGTCCCATTTCGCGCAGGGCATGCACCACCGGCAACGGGAAGTTTTCGTTCGCATACATCCGTGCCATTCACGCCCCCTCGTTTTCTGCGATCTGCGCATCGATCATTTCCCGATGCGTTCGCGCGAAGGCCCATGCGTTGCCCAGGTCCTCGGCGCGAAGCGTGGGGTATGCCTTGAGAATGTCCGACTCGGAGACGCCCAACCGATGGGCCTGTTCGAGCAGCCAGACAGGGATGCGCGTCCGCACAATGCAAGGCTCGCCGCCGCAGACGCCGGGACGACTTTCGATGCCGGGGAACACGTCGCCGACATCGCGCGCCACCCACTGAAGCAGTTGGGCTTTCTCGGCGCGACTTAGTTCCGTCAGCAGCAGTCGGGCTTGTTCGAGCAGTTTGGTCATTGGAAGTTCATCGGGTGCCATCGGGGTTGCCGATCTGCCATACACAATCATTCAACCTTTATTCGTCCAAGGATCAGCCGCCTTGAGCAGCCTGGCGAGCGGCAACTCGAAGCCGGGCAGCAGCGGCGTGCGGTAAACATCCGTTTCGCCGATCATGACTTCATTCACCGCGCCGCGGCCGCGAGGCTTCACGGTGAACACGTTCATCAACCGACGAAAGCGATCGATCACCCAATACTCCTTCACGCCCAGTCCCAGATACTCGCGGCGTTTCTCCACATAATCCCGCTCCCAGTCGCGCCGGCTCTGCGAGACGAACTCCACCACGATCGCCGGCACGTCCCGCTTCGGATCGGGCAGCCGGCCCAGACCGGCCCAGATCACGCGGTCCGCCTTGCGGCGGGTGCGCGGGAGATAGACGTATCTTTCATCGAGCGTCAGATCGAGCGAGCCGCCTTGCGGATGAAGCTCCTGATAATGATCGAGCATCGATCCCAGCTTGTGGTTCGGCGCCGCTTCACCTTCGGAAGGAATCGGCGACACGATCAGCACTCCATGAATCAGTTCATAGGAATGGTTGTCATCGTACTCGGTCACCGCGTCGAACTGCGCGGGCGACATGTGAACACCCGCCGACTCGGGCCCCAGCCGCAGCGTCTTGATTCGTCGTGATTTCACAGGCAGGATCATGTGGGACTCCCTGATGCCGGTCATCACTCGCGCGTCACCGTCTCATGCAGGTTCAGGAGCACGCGCATCACGTTGGTCCATGCGGCCAGTTCGACACCATCGAGTTCCTTCGCGGCGGCGCGGTTGCCGATGGCGATCAGTTGCGTCGCCGCCGGGCGATCGACGGTGAAGCCGGCGCGGTGTTCCTTGAGCATGCCCAGCAGCACGCGCGATTCCTCCGCACTTGCGGTTCGCTGCAACACAGTGCGGAACGCGAAGGTGAGTTTCACCTGATCATTGCCGCCGCCATCCTTCATCACGCGCTCGGCGAGCACGCGGGCCGCCTCGACATAGGTCGGATCATTGAGCAGCACCAGCGACTGCAACGGCGTGTTGCTGCGCGCGCGGTCGCAGACCGCCTCCTCCCGGCTGCTGGCATCAAACGCCAGCAGGCTCGGATGAAGGAAGCTGCGCTGCCACCATGTATAAAGCCCTCGGCGATAGAGCCCGTCGCCCTTGTCGTTCTGCCATTCGCGCTTGGGAAAATTCAGGTGCTGCCAGTAGCCGGCCGGCTGATAAGGCCTGACGCTCGGGCCGCCGATGTCGGCGACGAGCAGGCCGCTCACCGCCAGGGCGTTGTCACGGATCAGCTCCGCTTCCAGTCGCCCTCGGCCTTGCCTTGCCAGCCAGCGGTTGAAAGGATCAGCCTGGCGCAGCCCCGGCGATGTCGCCGAGGTCTGGCGGTAGGTGCCGCTGGTGACCATGAGCTTGACGAGATGCTTCACATTCCAACCGCTGGTGATGAACTCGTTGGCGAGCCAGTCCAGAAGCTGCGGATGCGAGGGCCAGTCGCCTTGCGAGCCGAAGTCTTCGAGGGTCTTGACCAGGCCCTGGCCGTGATAAAGCTTCCAGAGACGATTGACGAAAACACGGGAAACGACGGGGTTTTCCTTCGAGATCAGCCAATGGGCGAGATCCAGTCGATTCGCCCGGCGGTTAGTGACCTCCAGCTTTCCAAAGATCGAAGGCACGGCAGGCTCCACCACGTCTCCGCCGTCATCGAGCCAGTCGCCGCGACGAAGCACCTTGATGGTGCGCGGAGCGACGGCCATGGTGACGAGCGTGGTCGGCGCCGACTTGGCGATCGCTTCGCGTGCGGCTTTGGCGTCGCTCAGTTCCTTGCGCACCGGGTCGAGCAGCGGAGCGGTGGCGCGGTAATGCGCCGCGATCGCTTCAAGTTGCTGCGGGGTTCGTTTGGAAGATTCGACTTTCAGCGCGGCAAGGACGTTGTCCGGCGCGCCGATGCCTGCCCGGCCCACGCCTGCATTTTCCCAGTGTACGAGGCCGGCCCATTGCGTGAAGGCCATGCCGTTGATCGCGCTGCCTTCCTTGAGGCCGACGACTTTGGGATCGACTTCCAGGCGCACCCATTCGCCGAGCTTGGGCAGCGGCCCCATGTGACGATGGCTGTCGGTATCGGTGCCCACGCCCCCGTAGGGGATTTTGTCTTCGCCCCAGAAGGCGCGATGGTTCCAATCACCTGCGTTGAGTTGAAGCATGATCTGCTTGGGCGGATTCTTCGCATCGAGGTGCACCCAGACGTAGAAGAGATCATCCTTCTGAAGCGTGAGGGTGGACGGGGCGTTGTAGAAGTAGTGCTGGATCAGGCCGGTGGATTGCTGTCTGCGGGAGTGGTGGTCGCCGCGGGTCGGGCCTTTGCCTTTGGCGGTGAAGTTGAACGCACCATCGCGGCGGGAGCCTTCGGGCGTCCGCCGATCTTCGATCCAGGCGAAGTCCTCGCGCTTGGCCGGCTCGCTGAACTTCCTCTGAATCGCCATCTCCCATTCCGTCTGTGCCGCGAGCAGTTCGGGCGTTTGCAGTTTCAATCGCGCTTCGATCGCGGCGATCTTTTCATCCTGCGCTTTCAGTTTGGTTTCGTGTTCGGGTGTGATGATGGGCGTCTGATCCTGCCTTCCGACGGCTTTTTCCCGCACATCCGCGAAGAACGCGGCCATGGAGTAAAACTCGCGCGTGGGCAGCGGATCGTATTTGTGGTCGTGGCATTCCGCGCAGCCCATCGTCGCCGCCAGCCAGACGGTGGTCACGTTCCGCACCCGGTCGGCGGCATACTTGGCGGTGTACTCGCGCGGCTGGGCGCCGCCTTCTTCCGTCGTGTTGAGCAGCCGGTTGTATCCCGAAGCGATGCGCGTCTCATTGTTCGCCTCAGGCAGGAGATCGCCCGCGATCTGCTCGATGGTGAAGCGATCGAACGGTTTGTTGCCATTGAAGGCGTTGATCACATAATCGCGGTAAAGCCAGAGCGTGCGATCGTTGTCACTGTGATACCCGGCCGAGTCGGCGAAGCGCACCAGATCGAGCCAGTGGATCGCTAGCCGTTCCCCGAAATGAGGCGATGCGAGCAGATGATCGACCAGCTTCCCGTAAGCATCGGGCGACTTGTCGGCGATGAAGGCATCGACCTGTGCGGCGGTGGGCGGCAGGCCGGTCAGATCGACGGACAAGCGACGGATCAGCGTCCGGCGATCCGCCTCCGGCGAAGGGGCGAGGTTGTGCTCGCGCAACTTGGCGAGAATGAAGCGGTCGATGTCGCCGCGAACAAAGCCAGGCTGATCGATCGGCGGCGCCTTGCGATTGATCGGTTTGATGTAGGCCCAGTGTCCTTCGTACTTCGCGCCTTGTTCGATCCACCTCCCGATGATCGCCTTTTCACGATCACTCAGCGGCTTGAGCGGACTGGAGCCGACCTTGGCGGGCGGCATGCGCTCGTCATCATCGGCGCTGATGATGCGCCGCCACAGTTCGCTCCCCTCTGGCTTGCCCGGCATCAGCACCGCCTCTTCACCTTGCTTCCTGAAAGCATGTTCAGCCGAGTCGAGACGAAGCTTGCCTTTCACCTTCGCCTCATCAGGCCCATGACAGACGAAACAGCGGTCGGACAGGATCGGCCTGACATCGCGGTTGAACTCGATGGCGGCAGGCAAAGGCAGAGGCGCCGCATCCTTCCCCGCCGCCGCGGCGAAGGAAGCATGGGCAATCATCAGCGGACAGAGCAAAATCAGGAATCGATGCATGCACTCACCTCGAAACAGGGGGAATGGACAACCATACATTATAGTTACTCCCACCCGCTTGGGTCTCCATTTTTTAGCCGCGGCGCAGGGTAAAAGCATATGGGAGGGCGAGAGGCTCCCACTGGGAGGGCGAGGCTCCCGCCGAGCCGATTCGTTTGCGACGGCC
>CAZYPK010000038.1:0-35424 GCA_964649195.1 uncultured Phycisphaeraceae bacterium | reverse complement strand
AGACGCGCAAAAGGGAAAGGGGACAAGACCGTGAAAGCAGTGGCCTCGCCCTCCCATATGCTTTTACCCTGCGGCTCCCCCGGCTCTTCTTACTCCCCCGGTTCTCCCGGCTCCCCTTGCCGGGGCTTAAGCGAAACTCAGGTCTGGTGGTTCACGGTTCCCCGACGGTGGCCGCGAGTTTCGCGGCGGCACCGCCGGCTTCGGTGTCCGGGTACTGCCTGGCGATGGATTCGAGCATCGCCCCGGCGGCGCGCTTTTCCTGACGGTTGCGCGATTGCAGCATGGCCTGGGCGTGATCGAGCAGCGCCAGCGCCTTGATCTCGTCCTTCAGCGGCTTCTCGGCGGCAAGCTTTTTCGCCGCGGCGGCGGCTTCGACGGCCCTGGGGTGGCCTTGGAAGTTGGCGGCGATGCGGGTGTAGGCTTTGTAGGCCTCCCATCTGAGGCCGGCGGATTCGTCCTTGGCCGCCTGCGCCATCAGCGATTCGATATCGTCGGTGATGGCCTTGTCCATCGCCTGGGCCGCGGTGCGGGTCTTTTCGTCACCGGACTTGATGGTGCGTTTCACCACCGCCATGCCGGTCGCATAGTCGCCAAACTCCAACGCCTTCCATGCGGGCTTCATCGAAGCCGGAACGATCGCGGGATCGACCTTCCACGAAGCCTGGGGCAGCAGCGACTTCACCGCCCCGGCCAGATTACCGGGATCGGCCTGCACCAGCCGTCCGGCCGGCGTGATGATTCTGGCCTGGTAAATGTTCTGAAGGCTGACCGTCGGCACGCCCGCGCTGCGTTCAAAACGGCGATCGGTGTCCGCCAGGGCCGGCCAGTCGCAGTTCACACCCTTGAGGTAACTCTCCACCGCCTTGGCATCGTTGCCGGAGTTCACCGCGATGAACAACACCGGCTCCTCCCTGAATTGATTGGCGACCTCGATCAGCCCCGGCCACTTGGCCCGGCAACTCGGACAGCTTTCCTCATAAAAGTAGAGCACCACCACCTTGCCGCCAAGCCCTTCCGACTTCAGCGGGGCGCTGTTGATCCAAGTGCCCGAAAAGGTCGGCCCAGCCAGGGCGGACCCGGTACACAAAGCAACAAGAGCGACGGCAAGGAATCGGGCGAAGGACATTGGAACCCCATCAATGAAGGTGAATGAACCGGTCATGGTGCGGCGAGCAGGCACAACAGCGAACTTCGTTCCTCATGATACAACGGCCAAGGGAAGCATTTGTATGCAAAGGGACGACAGATTGTCAGGTTCCAGGCCAAGGCCGGCGCATTTAGCCGTTCGCCTTGGCGAACGGAGTATTTGAAGGCGATTGCCCCATGAAGCAGGTTCGATCACCAGAGCAGGTGAATGATCACGACGGAGACCAGGATCAGGATGCCGGCCCACTTGATCCGTCTCACATGGCGATCGATGGAGGCATCGTCGATGGGGGTGCCGGAGAGGGATCGGAGGTAATTCTGTCGCCAGGCGATGGAGCCGTGGCGCCAACTGGGCCTTTGGGTGGGGATGTAGTTGAGTTCCGCCACGCTTTGCAGGGCGCCGGCCATGGTTTCGGTGGCTGAGCGCGGGAAGCAGCCGGGCTTGGTGATGGTGGAGCCGCCGGCTGTAATCGGGAGCGCGGCAGTGATCGGGGATTCCGGCGGTTCCGAGGGTTCGCCGCGTTCCAGCGCAGCCGCCATTTCCTCGGCGGTGGGCAGCGGCATCATCATCGTTGACGAGGCCGGGCGGTCCTCCTGGCCGGTGGGATGTTCCTCGTGCCATTCGTGGGCCAGGTGCTGGGCGGCAAAGGTGTCCGCCTGTCGTTCAAAGCGGCGGGAGACCCAGCCGAAGACGAAGAACCAGCCGGTGATGGAAACGATCGTCGCCGTGAGTGAAGCCATGTCGGGATGTTCGACGATGGCCTTGATGGTCTGCGGCGTGATGGAGGAAAGAGGTTCGATGCCCATGAGTGCCGACACTCCCTTGAGCATCAGCACCGCGAGCAGCCGCAGCAGTTCCATCGAGCTGGCCGCGACGATGAGCAGCCAGAACATGTGATGCTTTCGGACATGGGCCAGCTCGTGGGCCATCACCGCTTCGACCTGCCTGGCGGGCATCGATTCGAGCAAGGCATCGGTGAGCAGGATGTAGCGAAGCGGGCGGATGACCCCCATGACCGCCCCGTTGATCATCCCGCCATAGGTGCGCCACAAAAGCAGCTCGCGCACCCCGACGCGGTGCTGCCTGCACATGGCGGTGAGACGGTCGCGCATCTCACCGGCGGGCAGCGGCGCGGTGTCCCACACGTGGCGGATGATCAGCGGGGTGAAAAGAAAAACAGTCAGCGAGCCGCCCAGCAGCAGCCCGGCCTGCATCGCCTCGGACAGCCGCCCGCGAAAAAACAACTGCACCGTTTGAGACCAGCCCGAAAGCAGCAGCAGCGGAATGCCCATCAGCGCCCATTGATGGCGAAGCTGGGCGACCAGGTACTGCCCCCGCGTCCACATCTGCACCGGCAGGCCCCGCTCCATCCGCGACATGAAGGTCGCCTCGCGCAGCTTCACATCGACCGGGTAATGCGACACCCACATGCAGAACGTGGCCGCCAGCGGCGGAAGCATGATGAGCAGCTCATCGACGAGCAACAGGTCCCCGACCGCAGCCCGCAACTGCTTCAGAGCGCCCAGGACCATCAGATCGCCCAGATACGAAACAATCAGCAGCTTGGAAAGCCTGGCGGTCCAGCGTTCGAGCGTCCGCAGGGCGGCGGTCTCGTTCGCCCGGTTGAGCGAAGCCATCGCCCGCACGCTGAGCCGGTGATAAAACAAAACGATCAGCAGCTTGGGCAACACCACGGCTGCGACAAGCCCCAACCCCCCCGGTCCCCACGGAATATTGAGCATGGGAAACGCACCATCGGACACGTTGCCGCCGGGAACCAGGGCATCATGCAGGAACAGACCGACGAAAAGCACAAGGATAAGCACGCTCATGACGGAGGATCATAGCAGTCCGTTGAAGAGGACAGAGGACAGAGGACAGAGGTCATAGGTCATAGCCGCAGCGTCCTCGCTGCGCGTCTGCGGGACAGGAGACGGGAGGCATTGAAGCACGAAGGGGGAGCGATTGAAAAATGGCCATTGCAAATTGCAAATTGCAAATTGCGAAGAGAAGACGCGCATCCCCAGGTGATGGGTTGCCTGCTCCGCCATTTTGCAATTTTCATTTTGCAATGGCCATTGGCCATTCTCCCCCTCCCCCTCCGTGCCTCCGTGCCTTCGTGCCTCAATGCCTATTTCCCCCTTCCCTGCTTACACTGATCGCGTGGACCTTCGCGCCTGCAAAACCCTGTTGCTCTTTGGCGGCAGCTTTGATCCGCCGCATGTGGCGCATCGGCGGTTGCCGCTCCTGGCGATGCGGGCGGTCGGCGCCGATGCGGTGGCGTACATTCCCGCGGCCCTGTCGCCGTTCAAAACCGGGCAGCCGCCCACGGAGGCGAAGCATCGCCTGGAGATGCTGCGACTGACCCTGGCGCACGAACCCCGCGCGGTGATTCGCACCGATGAACTGGATCGCTTCGCCGCAACCGGCGGGCAGCCGAGCTACACGATCGACACCATCGCGGCCCTGCAATCGCAGCTTGGCGAGCGCGTGAAACTTCGCCTGCTCATCGGGGCGGATCAACTGGCATCGTTCGATCGCTGGCGCCACTGGCGAAGGATCATCGAACTGGCCGAGCCGGTGGTGATGGTCCGTCCGCCGGCGACGCGGGACTCGATGCTCGCCTCGCTGCCGGCCGGGTTCGATGCCGGGCAGTGGCGGGATCGCATGATTGAGTTGCCGGTGATCGATGTGAGTTCGTCGATGATTCGGCAACGCATCGCGGCAGGCGAATCGGTGCGCGGGCTGGTGACACCGGAGGTCGAAAGCTACATCGCGGAGCACGGGCTGTATCACCGGTGAAGGGCGAACAGGGAACAGCCGCTTGCGGCTTCGCTCTGATTCCCGTCCCCTGTCCCGCAGACGCGCAGCGAGGACGCTGCGGCTACGAATCCATCTGTTTCGTGTCCCCTGTCTCCTGGCTCCTGGCTGGACTTTCCCCCGGACATTTCAGTTTTATCTCTTGTATCGGGAAGTTTTTTTGATACCCTGACCCTGTAGTCGGCTGCGGGCTGCGTCATATTTGTTCGCCAAAGTTCGACCGGGCCATCCCATTTGTACCCCTCCGTTCAAGGAACGGCAATGAGCGGAAAACGAGCCTTTACCTTGGTGGAGATGCTGCTCGTGGTCGCGGTGATCGGCCTGCTGATCGCCCTTCTTCTGCCCGCCCTCTCCAGGTCCCGCTACCACGCGAAGCTGGCGCTGTGCGCCAACAACCTCAAGCAGATCGCCATCGGAGCCAACGCCTACGCGCCGGACAACATGTCCTACTATCCGCACAGGGCGACCAACATCAACGGAACCGCCAAGCCCGGCAACATCTGGCGCGGCGGCGGCCTGGATGACCGGCCGTTGATCAACCGATACATGGCCATCAATGCCATGTTCAACGATCCGCTCACCGGGACCGTCAACATGGAGAACGTCTATCCATCGACCACCATCGAGGCATGGATCAACCCCGATTCGGTCGCCCCCGGCAGCACCACCGCGTTCCGGCGTATTGCGCTCAACTGGGGAACGGAGACTTCATACCACTTCGGTATCCACGGTGATGATGTCAGCCTTTTCGTGAATGACGGCGGCGGCGCCCGCGAAGTGGCCTTCGGCGGCGATGTCGTGGCCGGCCAATGGCAGCACGTCGCCGCGGTGGTGGACGGCGTCGATGGCCAGGCGCGGGTTTATCTCAACGGTGTGCAGGTCGGCACCGCCCTCTTCATCGACGGCGCGGTTCTTGACACCACCACGCAAGGACTGGGCATTGGCGATTCCGCCGGCTCGCCCAGCACCGGCTTCCGCTTCAGCGGCCTGGTTGACGAAGTGGCCATGTGGCGAACCGCGCTCACCGCCGACCAGATTCGAACCCATTACCTGGCCTTCGACCAGGGCTACTTCAACGTCATTCCCGAACCCGCCACCGCCACACTGGGCCTGCTCGGGCTCGCCGTGCTGATGCGGCGGCGTCGCACGGCCTGATGTCCGATGAAAGTTGAAGTTTCGGCTCATGTACCCGCCGTGGTGCCAAGCCCGATGGCGAGTCCGCGAGCCGTCGGGGTACTCGGCGTGTATTCTGTGAAACGCCCCTGAATACCCCCGAAATACCCCGACGGCTCGCGGACTCGCCATCGGGCTTGGCGCCACATATCGGTACATGAGCCAAAAACGTAATCCTCCCATTTCGTGTAACCTGCAACAATTGCATGGCAATTGCCGTTGACTTGGCTGGACTTTTCATGATATTCCAACGCTTTGCGACTTTATGGATTTCGCTGATGCTGGCCTTGGGTTCCTCCTGGCCGGCGGTTTGTCGGGCGGCCGACGGTGACAATGAGATCACGCCCGCCAGTGAGGCCGCCGTCGAACGCGGCCTCGAATGGCTGGCGAAGAATCAGGGCGAGGCGGGCAACTGGGAAAGCAACGATCTGGGGCTCGTCGCGCTGGGCGTGCTGGCCTTTCTCTCGGCGGGTCATCTGCCCGATCGCGGCAAGTATGGCGACAATGTCCGCCGGGCCTTGGATTACATCATCGCCAACGCCAAGCCTTCGGGCCTGCTCAACATCTCCAATCAGGACATGTATAACCACGGCCTGGCGGTGTTCGTCCTCACGCAGGCGTATGGCATTTCGCCTGACCGCCGCGTCGGCGAAGCGCTCGATCGCGGCATCAAGCTCATCATCGATGTGCAGTGCGAAGACGGCGGCTGGGATTACAAAGCCGTGCGCCTTCAGCGGGGGCATGATCTTTCGCTGGCGGTGATGCAGGCCAAGGCGCTGCGCGGCGCGATGGACATCGGTCTGGAGATCCCGCCCAACGTCATTGATCAGGCTGTGCGCTCCGTGCGAGGTTACTACAAAGTCACCGGCAAGCCCGACGGCAAACGGTACGGTGATCATCCGATGGCCGACCGCCCGGGCGCGTTCACCTACGACGGCAACCGTTACACGACCGCGATGGCGGCCTGCGGCGCGGTCTGCCTTCAGGAGTTCGGACAGTACGCCGACTTCCGCATTCACCGCAGCATGGATGCGGTCATCGCGGACATCCGCAATCCCAATGAGATGAAGATTCAGAAGGGGCATATCCCCTTCGATGCCTACACGATGTATTACGTGGCGCAAGGACTTTACCAAGTGGGCGGCAAGCGCTGGCGCGACAACTATCCGCTGATCCGCGATGCGATCGTCAAGACGCAGCACACCGGCGAGCGCGGCAGGCAGGATCCCCGCGCCGGTTCCTGGGACACGCACAAGGTCGGCGGCAAGCCGGGGCAACTCTTCGGCACTTCCGTCGCGGTCTTCACCCTCTCGATCCCCAACCGCTACCTGCCCATCCTCCAGGAAGGTGAAACGGATCCGAGAAACTCAGATGACCGCCGCGGCAGAGGCGAGTGAAGGTCAGAGGTCAGAGGTCAGAAGTCAGAGGTCAGGGAACAGGGGACGGGGGTCAGGAAGAAGCCTACAGCCGCTTGCGGCTTCGTTCCGCCCTCCGGCTTCTTTGACCGGCGAATCCCCCGATCTTTCGCCCCGGGTCTCGAGGCCATGCCACCCGTCGGGGGCGGCATCGCGGAGCGGCCCGGGGCGAAGGGGCGGGATGAGTTTTGAGATTCAGGTTTGGAATATGAAATTTCAGATTTGAGATTTGAGATTTCAAATTTGAGATTTGAAATTCCCGCCTTGAGTGTTTCGTATTTAGCAACAGCAGCAGCAGCAGCGGCGGCTCCCGCCGCTGCTGAAACCGTCGTGCTTCGGATTCCGAGTTTTTTCCTGCTCCTGCTCCTCCTGCTCCTCCTGCTCCTCCTGCTCCTCCTGCTCCTTCTGCTCCCCCCGCTCCCCCATGAGTTTTCTCAGTTACACATTTCTTTTCGCGATGGTCGCCGCCGCCGGGCCGACGTTGATTCATCTGCTCAATCGTCGTCGCCACAAGACGATCAACTGGGCGGCGATGGACTTTCTGCGCGAGGCGGTGCGTCGCAACAAGAAACTCGTCGAACTCCGCGACATCATTCTGCTGCTGCTGCGCACCCTGGCGGTGGCGCTGTTTGTGCTGGCGATGGCGCAGCCGTTCGTGCAGAGCAAGGCCACGTGGTATCTCGTGGTCGCGGGATTTGTCGCGGGCATGGTCGGCATCACGTCCATGATCGTCGGCCAGCAGACGCAAAAGCGAAACGCCATGTACGCCGGCGGCGGCCTGCTGGCGCTGGGCATCGCGCTCTTCGTCTGGGCCATCGCCCAGCGCGATGAATCCTCCATCGCCACCTACTCCGGCGGGCCGGTGCATGCGGTGATCGTGATCGACAACAGCCTGTCGATGGGCTATGCCGAGCTTGATAAATCGCTGCTCGATGTCGCCAAGGAAAAGGCCCGCGCGTTCATCGAGAAGCTGCCCAGGGGTTCGGATGTTTCCATCATTCCTTTGTGCGGTCAGGACGACTGGCATCTTCGCACCGTTGATTCGACACAGGAGGATGCGCTGGACACGCTCGATCAGATTGAACTGGTCGATCGTTCCGCCCGTGCCGCCGATGGCGCCGAGGCGGCCCGCGCCGCTTTGCGCGAAGCGAGCGATCTTCAGACCAAGCGCGTGGTTTTCATCAGTGACATGCAGCGTGACAGTTGGTCGCCCGATTCGGTTCGCAAGCCTCTGGAGGAACTGGGGGCGGTGCAGATCGTGCAAGTGGCGCCCGGCGGCGCCGGTGCGACCCGTCGCGCGAATTCGTGGGTGGCGGATTTCAGCCTGCGTGACGGCATCGCCGATTCGGAAAGTCCCGCGGTGTTTCAGGCGACGTTGCGTCACATCGGCGAAGAGCCTCGGCCGCGCGTTCGTGTGTCCTTGAAGATCAACGATGTGATCGTCGAGGAGCAGCATGTCGATCTGCTTCCAGGGCAGATGCAGCGGCTGACTTTCAAGCATAAGTTCGATTCCGCCGGCACCACCAATGAGCCGCTCTTTGTGCGGGCCCGATTGGAGATCGATGCGAAAGAACCGCTGATCAGCGACAACTTCCGCGAGGTGATCGTGCCGATCGTCGCGCAGGTGCCGGTGCTTTTCGTGGATCAATATGGTGAGCGTGAGCTGCCCAGGCAGGGGCGCTATGGCGAGACTTACCTGTTGCGCCGCCTGCTGACTCGCCGCGCACCGCAGCAGTCGCTGGCGGACAAGCCGTTGGTGGAAGTGCGTCATCGCAGCGCGGAGCTGGTGTCGCGCGAGGATTTGAAGGATGTGCGGCTGGCGGTGGTGGCGGGACTGACTTCGCCTTCACCGGAGTTCGTGCAGGTGCTGCGTGAGTTTGTCGAGCAGGGCGGCCAGCTTTTTCTCGCAGCCGGCGGCGAGTTTGATCCGCGCGCCTGGACCGCGGCCGCCTGGCGCGACGGGGTGGGCATCCTGCCTGCTCCGCTCAAGTCCGAACCGATCGGCAAGCTGCCTTCGCTGACCGGCTCGGCGTCGCAAGAGCCTGCGACGTTTCGTCTGTCACCGACCTCGATGCGCGGCGAAGCGGTCGATCTGGACATGGACGTGGCCGAGCAGCGCGATCTGTTCGCTTCACCTTTCTTCTACAAAGCCGTTGCGGTTGACACGGGCATCATTGAAGAATTTCTCAAGGCCGAGCGCGAGCGACTGGTTCAATCGCGTCGCCTCAGCGCCGAGCATGAAGCCGCCGAGCGGCGTTGGGCGCAGATGGAGCGCTCAGGCGCACTGACCGCCGAGGAAGCCGGCCGGCGCGAAGCGGTCCGCGCCAGGCAGGAGAGCAACTCGCCGCGCTGGCTTTCGTGGAGCAATCCGCTGGCGTTTGAAGATGCCGGCAAGTCGATCGATGAGCTGGTCGCCCAGGCCCGGCCGCGCGTGCTGGGCAACTACGACAACGGCGAAGTCTTCGCCATTCGTCGCGATGTGGGCAAAGGCCGCATCGTCATGATCACCACCGGCTGCCACCCGGTGTGGAACACGATTGCGCTCGATCACAGCGTGCTGCTGTTCGATCACCTGATGCTTTCGATGCTCACGCGGTCGTTGCCGGATCGCAATTATGGTCCGGTGCCCGCGGTGCCGGTGCGGGTTGATCCGCGCGACCAGGCGGCGCGCTTCGAGGTGCTCGCGCCCGGCGCGAAGGATGCGATTCCACTGCGCGTCGATCCGTTGGGCGAAAACGCCTACGGTCTGCGCATCACCTCCATCGGTGATCGCGGCACGTATGAGCTTCGCAGGCTGGGCGTGCGCGGCGATGACGCGACGGTGAATCAGGAATGGAAGATGCTCTTCGCCGTCAACGGCTCCAGCGAAGAGAGCGAACTGATTTCCTACAGCCAGGCGGAGTTCGCCGAGGCGATGGCGCTGCCCAAGGTGCGCTGGGTGGGACTTGATGGCGAGATCTCGCTCGATGGCGAAGCCTACATGAGTCACACGCTCTGGAAGATGCTCATGTGGGGCGCACTGATCTGCCTGCTGATTGAGATGATGTTCCTGGCGATTCCGTATCTGATCACGAAGGCTCAGTTGAGCAGTGCGTGAGTGAGGTTGTGAGGGTGACGGACGCAAGCCCGATGGCGAGGTCCGCCGAGCCGTCGGGGTAGAGGGTGCGGGTGACGGTGAGAAGGAGGGAGCGCCCCGACGGTTCGCAGAGCCTCACCATCGGGCTTGGATGTTCGCAGTTTCGTTTTGACGCAAAGGATCAAATGCTGAACTGGCTGGGCAAACTGCTGGGCATCGAGAACCTGCACGATGTGGAATCGTGGCATGTAAGCTTTGCCGCGCCTTGGGCCGAAGGTCGCCCGGCTCTTGTGCTCTTTGCGTGTGCCGCCGCGGTCATCGCAAGTGTTGTCTTCTACATGCGTTTCCAAAAGACGGCTGAGAAAAAGAGCCGCATTTTCCCGGCCATTCTGCGATCCATCGCCCTGCTTCTCTTCGTGCTGGTGCTCGCCGAGCCGCAGCTTGAAGCGAGGATTCGCGAAACGCCCCGCTCGCTGCTGCTCGTGCTCTTCGACGGCACCGAGAGCATGGGCTTCAAGGACAAAATCACCGGCGAAGCCGTGACCGAGATGGCCGACGTCCTCAAGGACGACAAGGGCAAACCGGTCGTGGACATTGATGATGTCAGTCGGCTCGATCTGATCAAGGGTGTGCTCTCCAACAAGCGGAACAAGCTGCTTGATGACCTGTCGCGGCAGTACCGGGTGCGTGCTTACGTGATGGATCAGCTCAACGAAGTGCGCGAGATTTCGATCGCGGGCAGTGAGTCGCTCAATGCCTCGCCGAATCAGATCGATGCGAACCATCTGGTTGGCCAGGTGAATGCCGAAGGCCGTGCGACGGCGATCGGCGCGGCGATCGATGACCTTGGCCGGCGGCATCGAAGGCATGTGGCCGGTGCGGTGGTGTTCAGCGACTTCGGCCAGAATGCGGGCCGCGACGCGGTGGTGGCGGCGGAGGGTTTGCGCGTGCCGTTCTACACGGTGGGCGTCGGGCCGCGCGAGGTGATTGATCTGTCGGTCGAGTTGCAAAGCTCGCTGGTGATGAAGAAGGATGAAGATGCGCAGGTGACCGTGAACCTGCGGCAGTCGGGCCTGCTGGGCCGGGTGGCGCGGGTGCGGCTCATGGGGCGCCGGCTCGGTTCGACGGGCGATTCCGAAACGCTCTCGGAGCCGATCGCCATTGCCCCGGCCCGTTCGGTGGAACTCACGGCTGAAAGCGTCAGCGTCACCATTCCCTTCACGCCGACCGTTGACGGCCGTTTTCTGCTGGTCGCGCGAGCCGAGGCGTTTGAAGATGAAGCACTCGTCGAAAACAACTCGGCCGAGCGCGAGGTGATGGTGCATGATGACGCGCTCAAGCTGTTGTTCGTCGAGTACGAACCGACATGGGAGTGGCGCTTCATCAAGGAAGTGTTTCACCGTGACAAGCTGGTGGGCCGCGAGGGCTTCCGCACGTTTCTTCGCTCGGCGGATTTCAGGGTTCGCCGGTCCAATGACCTGTTTCTTGAGACGCTCATCCAGCCTCGCCATGCGTTCTTCGCCAACGATGTGATCTTCATGAGCGACATTCCCGCGGAGATGCTTTCGGAGCATTTCCAGCAGATGCTGCATGAGTATGTCTATGACTTCGGCGGCGGCCTGGTCGTGATCGCCGGTCCGCGCTTCGGTCCCGGCGCGCTGTCGCAGACGAAGATCGCCGACATGCTGCCGGTGGTGGTCGATCCTTCGTCGCGTTTGAAGCAGGGCGAGTTTGCGATGCAGTTTTCGCCCAAGGCTCCGCTCTATGGTTTTATGCAGCTTGGCAGTCCCGACGATCCGGCGGAGAACCGCAAGGCGTGGGACAACCTTGGTCGCCTGCCCTGGTATCAACCGGTGCTGCGCGTCGATCCGCGCGCCGATGTGCTGGCGGCGCATCCGGTGGACAAGTGCATCGACAACGAAACGCCTCAGCCGCTGATTGCGATCCGCAAATACGGCAAGGGTGAGGTCGTTTATCTGGGCTTCAACGAAACGTGGCGGCTGCGTCGCAGATATGGCGAGAAGTATTACCGCCAGTTCTGGGGGCAGATGATCAATCGCCTGGGTCTTGGCCGTGCGATGGGGGCACAGAAGCGATTTCAGGTGACGACCGATCGCAAGACCTACGAGGCGGGCGACAAGGTTCGCGTGATGGTGGAGGCTTACGACGAAAACTTCCAGAAGCTGGAAGCCGACAAGCTGGAAGCGAAGCTGATCACCGAAAGCGACACCGGCGGCACACCGGTGACGACGGATCTTTCGATCCCCGTGCGCGACGGCAGCTTTTATGAGGCGAACCTGCCGGTGTACGCCGCAGGACGGCATCGGGTGCTGGTGCGCGATCCTGTAACCCGCGAGGAGTTTGAGGTCAATTTCAAGGTGGCGCCCGTGACGCTCGAACGCCGCTCGGCGGTGCGCGACTTCAAACTGCAACAGGATCTGGCCGCGATCACCGGCGGCAAGTCGTATGAACTGCACCAGATCAACGCGCTGTCCGCCGATCTCAAGGCTCAGCCCATCGTCGAACTGACAACCATCAAGAAGGATTTGTGGAACCAATGGCTCATGCTCATCGCCATCATCGCCCTGCTGCTGGGGGAATGGTCGGTGAGGAAGCTTTTGAATATGAGATGAAAATTGATTTCGGATTTCGGATTTGAGATTTGAGATTGCTTTTCCCACCGTGCCTTTTCTTCGACTCGGAACCCAGAACTCGAAACTCGGAACTTGCGCCTTATGTCCCGCCTCGCATCCCTTCAATCCGGTCTGGCTCGCGTCAGGCGATTTCGTTCCACCGTTCGCAACGGGTCGGCGTGGTCGGTGTTTGCCTGCGTGCTGCTGTGGGTGCTCATGGGCGCGTTCGTCATCGATGTGATGCTTCACATGGGCGGGATCGAGCGCACCGTCGTGCTCATCTTCTTCATCTCAATGACGGTCTGGTCGTTCCGCAAATATGTGCTGCCCGCGATTCTTGTCAGCGAGGATTCCGTCGAGCTGGCCCTGATGGTCGAACGTCAGCAGGGCATCGGCTCCGATCTGGTCGCGGCCCTGCAATTCGCCGACGGCAAGCGCAGCCAGTTCGGCTCGGGCGATCTGCGCGAAGCGGTCATCGACTACACCGCTGAAGTCTCCGGCTCCCTCAACTATCTCGAAGGCTTCTCGCGGCAACAACTCACCCGGCGCATCACCATGCTCGCCATCACGGTCGTGGTGGTGTTGCTGCCCGTCTTCGCCATGCCCGGCCATGTCGCCGTCTTTGCCAATCGCTTCCTGCTCGGCTCGGCCCGTTACCCGACGCGAACCGTCATCGAAAAAATCGAATCGCCCGGCCACCGCGCCGCCTACGGACAGCCCATCCGCTTCGCCATCCGCATCAGCGGCATTCATCCCGACCCCGACAGGGCCAGGGTCGATCTCAAAGCGCTCGGCAGCGGCCTGCGAACCACCGTCGAACTCAAACCCGATCCAACGCAGCCTGATCTTTACGTAGGCGAACTGCCCCGCGCGCTCGATGACATCAGCTACATCGTTCGCCTCGGCGATGCTTACACCGAATCGCACAACGTCACGCTCATTCCGCTGCCCATCGTCGATCTGAAGCTGGCCATCGAGACGCCCGCTTATGCCGTCGATCGGTTCCAGGCTTCGACGGAAGGCCGCCAGCGCGTGGCGCTGGAAGGCTCGCGCATCATCCCCGGCATCACCGCCGACAAAAAGCTTCAATCCGCCACGATCGCCATCGACGGCGAACTGTTTCCCATGCGGGCAACCGCCGACGGCTTCACGCTCGACTCGCAGGACAACCCGCTGGCCCGCGTGACCAAGGATGTGCATTATGAAGTGCAGGTGAAGGATGTCGATGGTCTGGGGCTGGAGCGGCCGGTGTCGGGCGTGCTGCAAGTGCGACCGGATCAACTGCCCCGCATCGCGGCGGCCACGGTGACGCGATTCGTCCTGGCCGAGGCTTCGCCGCAGATTCGCTTCAAGGCGGTGGATGACTACGGCCTGGCGAAGATCAACGTCCGCAAGGTGATCATCCGTGCCGCCGATGCCGCCACGCAGCCGCTGACGCCCGTTGATTCCGCAGGCGGAGCGGCGGGGGGCGTCGTCGCCGGGGAACAGGTGGTGACGACGATTGCCGAGCCGGGCTTTTCTGCCGGGGGACGGATTCGGGAACTGTCCGATACAATCAAGGTGGACCTGACACCCTTGAACCTGGTCATCGGCGACCGGGTGGAAGTGATGCTTGAAGCGATCGATTATCGCGGCGACCCGACGACATCGCCGGGCAAGGCCGCACGCAGCGAGCGAATGGTGTTTCAAGTGACCGATCGAAAAGGCGTGCTTGACGCCATGCGCGAGCTTGACGCCCAGATGGATAAAAAACTGGATCAGATCATCGATGCCCAACTGGGTGGAGGATCATCAAGATGAGTCTCAACACCATGCTTCGCACCGCCACCTGCGCCGCCCTCCTGCTCGCCTTCACCTTCGAGCCGGCCTTCGCGCAGACTGCCACTGCCCCTGCTTCTGCCCCTGCCCCTGCTCCTGACATCGTGGACAGATACAAGTCCAACCAGCAGCGTGCCCGCGAGCTCACCACCGATCTCCTCTCGGCCTTGCTCGACGGCCACATCCAGCAGCTTGAGGACAACAAGCTCACCGATCTGCCTCTCTATAAAGATCTCATCGACATGCGCAGCCGCATGGGCGACCTCGCCATGAAGCTGATGCCCGATGTCATCGAGATGCTCGGCAAGGCCGGCGAAGCCGCCGGCGACGAAAAAAAGCAACTCATCACCAAGGCCCAGGTCCGCATGCGCGATGTGCTGATGCGCCTGCTCGCCGAGCGCGAGCGCATCCGCATCCGCAGGCAGCAGGCCGTGCTCATGGAACGCCTTTCCGAAATCATCACCAAGCAGAAAACCGTCCGCTCCGCCACGCTCTCCCTGGGCTCCACCGATGAACAGGCCATCCTCGCCACCATCGACGGGCAGTTGAGCGTCGCCACGCTTTACGACACCTTCGCCGCCATGCTCCGCGATGTCGCCGCCTGGCCCGGCGACCTGGGCGCGATGGCGGCCCAGGCCCAGCGAATTCTCAAGACCGGCAAGGTGGAAGACCACCTCAAACTCGCCGGCGAAAATATGCAGATGGTCCGCTTCCCCGAAG
The DNA here is from genome assembly GCA_964649195.1 of uncultured Phycisphaeraceae bacterium. Classification (GTDB taxonomy): domain Bacteria; phylum Planctomycetota; class Phycisphaerae; order Phycisphaerales; family Phycisphaeraceae; genus JTS-RE9. The sequence continues at coordinate 20,622 of CAZYPK010000038.1, read as the reverse complement.
CCGCCGTTCGGCAGCAGGCCGTGATCGAAGGCCTCGAGCGCGTCCTCGCCGAACTCCGCAAACTCGAAGACCCCGCCGCCATCGACAGGGACATCGCCCAGGCCATCAAACAACTCATCAAGGAACAGGAAGACCTCCGCGAAAAAGCGAAGCAAGCCGCGAGCGACACGAGGAAAGCCGAGGAGGTTCTCAAGGATCAGACGCTCCTTCAGCAGAAGCTTCGCCGTCTCGAAAGCATGATCGGCGGCAACGAGCGCGCCACCGACCTGGCCCGCCGCGCCGAGGAATCCGCCAGCGATGCCCGTGAATCGCTCTTCATCGAAGACACCAAGGCCGCCCAGAAAGATCAGGGCAAGGTGATCGGCGCCCTGGCAGAACTTCAAAAAGAACTGGCCAGCGCATCGAGCCCGCTCGGTGACAAGTCATCCAAGGAGCTGGAAAAACTCGCTGACGATCTGGCTGCGACGCGCAAGCAGGTTGAAGAAGCGCAGAAGAAACATCAGGAAGCTGCCAAGCAGGCCCAGGAAGCCGCCGCTGCTCCGCAGGCCGCCAAGAAGGAATCGGAAGCTGCCAAGCAGATCGAAAAAGCCGCCGATGCGGTGGAGCTTCCCAAGGCCATCGAATCCCGCCTGGCCACTGCGGAGGAAGCCGCAGCCGAGGCTGCCAAGGCTCTTGCTGAAAAATCACCGGAAGCCAAGGAAGCCCTGGAAGAAGCCGGCCGCGCCATCAAGCAGGCCATCGGCGAACTCAACGAAGCCGAGAAAATGGCCCGCCGCAATGCCCTTGCCGTGAAGCTCGGCGAGCTCAACCGCGCTGCGGAATCACTGGCCCGTGCGAGTGCGAAAGCGAAGGACACCGCCGAGGCTGTTGAGAAGAAAAACGAAGTCCCCGCCGATGCGAAGGAACAGCTTGGCAAGGTGGAAGAGATTGCCAGGAAGGTGGCCGAGGGCGTGAAGGAACTGGCGCCGGAGGCATCGGATGATCTGGCTGCCGCCGCCAAGTCTGCCGATGAAGTGGAAGCCGCGCTGCCTGAAGGCAAGGCGGGCGAGGATGACAAGCCGATCGATCCGAAGAAATCCGCCGACATCGCCAGCAAGGCTGAAGATGCCGCGCAGAAACTCGATGCCGCCGCGAATGCGATCCGCAAGGAGATGGTCAAGACCGCCAAGAAGCTCGAAGAAAAAGCCGAAGGCGAACTGAACAATCTCAACGAACTGGCGCAGGAACTGGAGAAGGTGGCCGAGGCCACGCCCAAGGCCAACGCGGAGGAATTGCAAGGCCTGGCTGACAAGGCGGTGCAGGAAAGTCCTTCGGTGGCCGCCGCGCTGAACAACGCCGCCGATGCCGCGAAGGAAGCCAAGGCTGCCGAGAAAAATCAACAGACCAGTGGCGAGAAGCCATCAGGCGAAAAGCCTGCGGGTGAACAAGCTTCCGCTGAAAAACCTGCCGGTGAAAAACCTGCTGGTGAACAAAACAATCAAAGCCCAGGCACTCCCGTGCCTGGGTCCGAACAAGCCTCCGGCGAAAAGCCCGCCGGTGACCAGGCCGCCGGTGAACAAGCGGGCGAAGCCACCCCGCAAGCCAACGCCGAGCGGAACGTGCAGCGAGCCCGCGTGCTGGCGGACATCAAGCGCGAAGATTTGGAAGTTCAACTCGAACTGGCCAAGCGACTGGCTGCCCTGGCGGATCAGGCCAAGGAAAGCGCGCAAGCCTTGGCCGATGCCCGTGAAGCCTTCGGCAATCCTGATGCAACCGAACAGGCCGGCGGCGAAAAGTCTGCTGGTGAAGGTGAACCCGCTGCCGGTGAACAGCCCGCCGGCGAACAAGCGGCAGGCGAGAAACCCGCTGGTGAAGCCGCCGCCGGTGAACCCGCCGGTGGCGAAAAATCTGCGGGCGCACAGCCTGCCGCCGGTCAACCCGCCGGTGAAAAACCTGCTGGTGCCCAGCCTGCCGGCAAAAAGCCCGATGCCGCCGCGATCGCCAGGGCGATCGAAGCCCAGGCCCAAGCCTTGGCCGGCATCGGCGAGGCGGTCACCGAGGCAACCGGTCAACAAGGACTCAACAACGCTCCGATCGCCGAGGCGGTCGAACTGGCCCAGGCATTGACGCCCGCCCAGGCTCCCGCCGGCGAAGCACCGCTTGCCGGCGAAGCCGCTGGCGGCGAACCGGCCGGTGGTGAACCGGCGGGCGGTGAACCCGCTGCCGGCCAAGCCGCTGCTGGCGAGCCTGCCGGGAGTGAACAAGCTGCCGGTCAACCTGCTCAAGGAGAACCTTCACAAGGTCAGCCTGCCGGTGGTGAACCTTCATCGGGTCAGCCCGCGGGTCTGACGCCGTCGGCACCGTCCGCCGCGCAGACCGCTGAAATGATCGCCGGTCCCGCCGCTGCCGCCGCTGCTTCCGAAGCGGCGGCCCAAGCTGCATCTCAGTCCGCCGCCGTTGGTCACGAAGGAGAAGGTCAAGGCGAGGGGGAAGGCCAGGGGCAAAGCGAAGGCCAGCCTTCCACGACTCCCTCGCTGGCCGGTCCCGGCCCCGCCGCAGGCGGGGCCTCCAAGGGCAAAGAAGGCAGGATGGAAAACGCCGAGCGCAAGGATGGCCAGGCTGAAAAGATTGCGCTTCAGGAATCGGAAGACGCTCGCACCCCCACCAGCAGGCAGGACACCGACGCCAAACGCCGCGCCACCGCCGAGCACAACGCCTGGGCCGCCGGTCTCCCCCGCAGCGCCCGCGATTCCATCCGCGCCCGCGACAAAAAATCAATTCCCCGCGGCTACGAGGAACGACTCAAAGCCTATTTTGAAGACCTCGATTGATCGTCCGCCGCTTGCGGCGTAGCAACGAAATACCAAAGACAATCGCCCAATGTTTATTGGTTGTGCCCTATGTCCCGACACTGGAAGGAACTATTGGATCCATCGCGACACAGGGACCGGATGACTGTCCATGTTGGTGGTTTATGGTCAAAACGTCCGAGTGATCGACTGATTGAAAAGTGGGGCTACTTTGTGGATGTTGCTTCGTTTACGTTTGAGTTTCAATCGTTGGATCAGTTGCGCGAGTGTTTGATTTTCTTCCGTCAAAAGATTCATGCTTCATCGCGTCAGCCTGATGTAAAGTTGGAACATTGCTGGCAACGCTGGTTCGAGAAACTTCCACTGTGGTTGTTTGAAGAGCCCAAACGTGTGAAAGTGCTTGCCGCCTTGGAGCGAGCACACGAAGAGTTTGGCGAATGATGCCCCAATGATGAAGTTCATGGAAAGGTGCGCCGCGATATTGACTGTGCTGTTTCTGTTGGCATCAGTCGCAGGTTTCTTCGCGCTAAACAATGTCTCTCAGGAACGTGCGCACCTTCTGGGCGCAACGGACGACGAACTTGCTCGGATTATTACAGAACATGCAGAAGCGAAACGCATGCCCGATGAAGTCACGCAACAAAGGATCGATACCCTTGCCAATGAGCGTCATGACAAATACACGTTGCTGACAAATGAGTTTCATCGACTCAATAAATACTTTGAAGTTGCAATAATTGGTTCTTTCACCTGCCTGGCTATTTCGATTGGTTTTTCTGTTTTAAGACGTGGTGTCGCAAAGCGCACCTTGAAAGTTTGAATCGCTTTACTTTTTGGAGCCCTCATGTCCACCGCCACCGCCACCGAGTCCCGTGACGACGTCGCCCAAGTCGAAGCCTGGCAGGGCGTCTATGCCGCCATCTGCAAAGAGCTCACCAAGTCGATCATCGGCCAGAAAGAAGTCATCGAGCAGATGCTCATCGCCATTCTCGCCAAGGGCCACGGCCTGCTCGAAGGCGTCCCCGGTCTTGCCAAGACCCTCATGGTCCACTCCGTCGCCGACGCTCTCAACCTCTCCTTCCACCGCATCCAGTTCACCCCCGACCTGATGCCCTCCGACATCACCGGCACCGATGTCCTCCAGGAAGACCCGATCACCAAGGAACGCAAGTACGTCTTCGTCAAAGGCCCCATCTTCGCCAACATGGTCCTCGCCGACGAAATCAACCGCACCCCGCCCAAGACGCAGGCCGCGATGCTCGAAGCCATGCAGGAACGCCGTGTCTCCGTCGGCGGCCGGGCCTTCGAGCTGCCCAAGCCCTTCTTCGTCCTCGCCACGCAGAACCCGCTCGAGCAGGAAGGCACCTACCCGCTCCCCGAAGCCCAGCTCGACCGCTTCCTCCTCTACATCAAGGTCGGCTACCCGACCGGCGCCGAGGAATGGGAAATCGCCCGCCGCGTCACCACCGGCCAGCTCGGCGGCATCGAACCGGTGCTCACCGCCGAGAAGCTCATCGAGGCCCAGCAGCTCGTCCAGCGAATCCCCGTCTCCGACCAGGTCGTCGGCTACGCCTGGGCCCTCGTCCGCGCCACCCGCCCCGGCCAGCCCGGCGTCCCCGACTTCGTCAACAAATGGGTCAACTGGGGAGCCGGCCCGCGCGGCGTCCTCGCCCTCATCTCCTGCGCCAAGGCCCGCGCCCTGTTGTACGGCCGCTACCACGCCACCCTCGAAGATGTCCAGGCCGTCATCCTCCCCGCCCTGCGCCACCGCCTGGCCCCCAACTACGCGGGCCTGGCCGGCGGCATCAACAGCGAAAAACTCATCCAGATGCTGATGGACGCGGTGCCGGCGGATAGGAAGTATGAGATGCCTAAGGCGTAAGAATTCGAAGAAAATTGTATTGCTGGTAATGGGTGTTCGATTATAATTCACAAAGCTGCATATGTGGCAGATTCGACAGTATTAGGCATTCAGCGTATTTATGTGTGTTTTGAAGAATATATACATCGACTCCTACGGAGACCTGTATGAATTTTAAAAATATATCATTTGTAATCCTAGTGGTATTGGGTGTTCTAGGTCTACGCTACGCATACACGAACCCTACAGCTTCAAATTTGGGCGTGAATTCGACACTGCCGCAATACGATTCTGCTTCAATTGTTGATGGATTGCTTGCCTTGGCAGATGAAGACGACCGGTTGGTGTCGATTGGGCGTAAGATTGAGCAACATGAGTTGGAGTTGTTTAATCTTGCTCGTGAATCTGCGCGATTTGCAGACACAGAATTGCAGCGAGGGCGCATAGGTGATGCATATATTCATTTGAAAGTAGCTGAATGTTACTACACCGTGTTGAATGATCTTGGTTCAATTGAAACTACAACTGTAGCCAATTTGAGTCCATCGTATGGCAAGATTCGGTGGGATGTTTCGCCAGAGAAGTCTTCGAAGTCGCAAGCGACCAATTCCATTGTTGTCGCAGCCCCTGAAACTAGACCGAATGTCCCAGGACAGGGGCGAAGTGTAGATTGGCGGCAAAGTGAAAAACTTGTCAAATCACAGGCTGCAAATATCAATCGAGCGGCAACGCAGTATACATACAATTCTAGCGGTCACAGTTTAGGTCAAGTTCGTCCAAATTCATATTACGATTACAATTACAGGCCTCCGGTCGGCAGTCATTATGTTCAGCCAACCGTGCGGGCTGATGGGACGTATGTTCAGGGACACTGGAAAACTAATTCGGATGACAGCTTTTGGAATAATTGGAGTTCGAATGGAAATTTAAATCCATATACTGGCGCAACTGGTGCGAAAACACCGCCGTATGTGTATTCGCAAGGAACAACAAATGTTCGCGGCTATTATCGAAATGATGGTACGTATGTTCGAGGTTATACAAGAAAAAAGTAAATTCTTATTTTAACAGGTAAATCTTAGTGTGCACACTACACCGCCTCGCCCCCAACTACGCAGGCCTCGCCGGCGGCATCAGCAGCGAAAAACTCATCACCATGCTCCTCGATGCAGTGCCCGCAGATAAGAAATATGAGATGCCTAAAGCATAAGCGGCGATCACGATTCCGCTTCAAGTCGCAGCATGTGGCGCAGTCGTACGCGCTCTGGATCGTTGATCTTGAGCATGTCAACGGTAGTCCGCCCGGTCGCGGTTATTCCCACCAGGATGATGCCATCCCAGACAAAATGATCTGACCAGATATCCGTTCTTGGGTTAAAAAGGGGCATAGCTGGCCGGTCGTCGGATCATACCCGGCCACATCCGAACCCTTGGCGTTGTTGCACCAGAAACAGGAGAGTGCCAGATTGGCTTCGATTGTTTGCCCGTGGTGTTTCTGCGAGATGATGTGGTCGATTTCAAAAGCCGGCGCAGCGACCCCTTCGGAAAGCTGACAATATTCGCAGCGCGATTCAGCCCGGAGTCGAACGACATTCTGAAGTGTTCTGTTCATGCCGCCGGATTGTGCGATTGTCCCGCTCGTTTGAGCGACCGCCGAGCCTTGGACCAGAGAATGGAAATGATCAGCCCCACATGACCAAACGCATTTAGCTCAGACTTTTCATCCGCAGTGATCGTCCCGTCCTGATTTTTCCGGGCGAGCTCGTGGGCTCGCAGTTGGTCTGCTTCGCTGAATTTGATGCCAAGCACTGCTTTGGCGACATCGGGCTGAAGATCGCCATCGTCGGCAGCAATCGCCCGCTCCCAAATTTTCAGTTCGATCGTGTCTTGTAAGTCTGATGTCGCCATGTTCGGATTATAGCCTCTCGCTTTCAGATCTGAGCATCTAAGATTTGCAAAGGTGTCAACCTGCCGCAGGCTATAATCCTCTGGAGCTTTCACCATGACCTACAAAGGACACATCAAAAACGGCACCGTGGTGCTCGATGAACCGGTGTCGCTGCCTGAAGGCAGCCAGGTGTTGATTCAACCCGTCGCAGTGACGACTTCCCCGGCTCCTGCGGTGCCACTGAGCGACCTGCTGCGCCAGGTCGCCGGTCAAGGCAAAGACCTGCCCACTGACGGATCGGCTCAGCACGACCACTACATCTACGGAACTCCCAAGCGATGAAGCGTGTTTTTGCCGATACGTCCTACTTCATCGCCCTGATCGCCCCCAACGACGCGGCACACCAGCGGGCAAGCGCCCTGTCCGGCCAGCCGATGCGGCTCGTGGTGACCGCATGGGTCATGACCGAACTGGCCGCGTTCCTTTCCGCGCCTGCGAATCGCGGATTATTCAGCACGCTGCTTGCGTCCCTGCGCGCCAGCGCGGAGGTGGAGTTCGTGGACGCGAGCGCGGAACTTTTCGACCGCGGCGCCGCCTTGTACGCCGCCCGTCCGGACAAGGCGTGGAGCCTCGTCGATTGCATCTCATTCGTCGTGATGAACGAAAGAAGCCTGACCGACGCTCTCACCACGGATCATCATTTCGTTCAGGCCGGATTCAACGCGATGCTGACAGACGATCACGACAAGGCGTGACGGTGCTTCACCGCCCGCACAATCGTCATCATCCGTACGATCAACCGTTGCCTCATGGAAATTCATTTCGCATCCATGCCCCGCATGGCCGGCTCCCGCCGATCCGCCGATGATCCATAAGGATCGGTTCATCCACATTGAGATCGGGGCCGCCCATGACCGTCGCGTTCGACATCGACGACACGATCACGCTCCACTCGGCTTTCTTCGCCCTCATCAGCCAGTCGTTGGTGAAGGCCGGCCATTCCGGGGGCGCGTCATCATCATCACCTTCCGCGACGACCGCGAAACCACCGCCGCCGACCTGCGCGGCTGGGGCGTCAACTTCCACAAGCTCATCTGCTGGACAATGGACACCTGCGACCTCGCCGACATCGACGGCTGGAAGGCGAAGGTCTGCCGCCGGCACGGCGTCGATCTCTTCTTCGAGGACGACCCCGATGTGCTCGCCAAGGTCGATCCCGCCACCGTCTGCTTCACGCCGTTCGGTGCGGTAAGCAAGGCGAAGAAGTGGAAACTGCGAGAACAGACGATGTAGCGAGCGGCAATGGCCTGCTATGGCAACTACTTGCTATGATAGGATCATTTTTCTGGAACGTCACATGACCTACGAAGGGCACGTCAAAAACGGGACGGTGGTGCTGAACGAATCGGTCCGGCCGCCCCAAGTGTACACGCTACTGGACGCGCAAAGCGTGACGATGGACGATTCCGAAGGCCGGGATTCGGAAAACTAATGGGCGCGAAACTGAGATAATACGCAGATGAAGGAAAATCGGAAACGCCATGTCAAAACACGAATCCGAAATGACGTTAATTGACGTTCGCGACGGGGCGTCTCGGCCCGGGCTCCGGCACACGTACCTTTGGATCATGTTATTGGCGGTGGCGAGTGTCATCATCTTAGCGATCGTGAAAATACGACACACGACTGGGGTAGTAGCCAGGAACAATGAGCAACAAATATCCCCAATCGAGAGTGCGGCGACCTTTCTCGTCACTCGCATTAAAGATGGAGACACTATCGTAGTCGTGGGTTTGGATCAGATCGCACTGGACGTACGGCTAGCAGGAATCGATGCTCCCGAATTGGATCAGCCGTTTGGGCTTGAGGCAAAGGATTACTTAGCTCGCCGTCTTTCCGGACACAAAATCGCACTCCGTAACGTACGCCGAGATAAATATGGGCGAGTTTTGGCCGAGGTTTTTTACAACGATGAGTGGATCAATCATCAAGTAGTAATCGATGGGTTTGCATGGGCTTACGAGCCGTGTTCTGACAAGATATCTCGCGCCCACAGCGATGCCGCGTCGCGACGCATCGGATTGTGGAGTAAAGAAGGTTCAATTGCTCCTTCGACTTGGCGACGCAACAAAGTCGAACCATAGTGTCATTCATACAATTGTGCGAAGCCTATCCGTGTACCACTCCTCATACCATTTAGCCCGAAGCAAAGCACGTGAAGTGATACGTGCAAAATTCTTCGCTCTTTCACCTCAAGATTTCAGACTATTTGCAGCCTTCTATGGCCGCAAGTATGGTAGTGGTCCTTTGAATTACTTGTATAAAACGTATTCGAGTTGGTGTTCTGGTTCCGTTGGTATGGCCGGACAGACGGAGACTCGCATCCTTGAATGCGTCCCGCGTTTTATGGCGACGCGCGAACTCTTTGATCTGTTGCAAATATATTCAGTCGCATTTACGGAAACTCTTGAACGTGCAGCGGGCAAAAAGGATATTCTCGTGAGTGCCTTGCCGTCACACTTTGAGACGCTCGCGCGCAAAGCAATCGAGACGCAGCCGAAACTCGATTGGTTTGTCACGAACATCTATTCATCCGCAGAGATTGATGAATACGCTTCCGTTGTGCGATATGCCTATCTTGATAGACTACGAAGATGCTACAAGGCAATATGCGACGACCTTGTCGTACTTACAAACGATCTCGATAACATTGATGCGGAGATCGATCTAGAGTATCGAATTACTTCGTTAGAAGTGGTGGTGAAGCTCGGATTCGAAGACGTAGTTCTTCCGAACGATTTGAAGGTTGACATTTCACCTCCAAGTCTCGTGTCACGTCACAGCGAAGACTACCATCGCACAATGACGCGCGATACCGTTTTGACACAGGTCGAGGAGACGGCAGGTGCTGGCAGAATCGCGGTTATGCGGTATGATCTTGGGAACGCACGACTCGCGATACAAGAGGCAAAGGGCACTGTCACGTGTGAAATTGAACTGCGTGGTAAAGGAGGGAAGGCGATTGGGCGGTTTTCAAAACTTAAGCGATCCGATTTATGGATCAGTTTTTTTCGTTCCATTGGTATTGTTATTGGGTTCTTCGTCCTCATCATAGCGGGCTTCGCGTTTTCGGCGAATAAGAAAGAACTTCGCGGATTGATTGGTTTGGTGGCGATTTACGGCGGGTTAGGGGTTCTCGCCACACAAGGGATAGCTGCTGTCGAGACCTTTCAGAGAGTGATAAGATATGAACGAAGAAAAACAACGCGGATTGCAACGATTAAGCTCGCAACAGACGCTGCCAGCGGGGTTTGATCGCTTGAAGGTTGAAGACCAACAAGAGATATTAAAGAAACTTGCGGCCCAGCAAATTGACGTTGCAACCGAATTGGCTCGATCTGCTGGCAAAAGCCAGGTGGCAGAACATGATATCACTGTTGGTCTTGACGCGAACAAGGAGTTGGACGCGAACCGCAAATTCTACACGCAGAATATTAATGCGCAGACGGGATCGGGCAAGATCGATATACATATCAAGGGGGGCGACACGAGGTTTATCATTCCAATTCTTGTTGTTCTTGGAATCGTATTGTTGGTTATCATCGCCATTATCGCTCTTTAGCGAATAGAGCGGCATCGCTCACCATGATTCGCTTCGCGGGTCATTCGAGGTGAGTGGCGCCGCAATACGATGCTCCCATGATCCCGACGTTCAACGATGACGATGCCTGCCGCCAGGCATTCTCGTCTGGCTAAACTTGAAGAGATCGCGAAACGGTTCGGCTCGGTGTCCGAACTGCGGCGGGCGCGGTCATCCTCATCGACGGCCAGATCGGGATGCATCGCCTTGGCGATCATCCGAAACAGATTCTTGAGTTCCGCCGAGGGAGTGAAGCGGCCCTGATCGACCGACGGTTCCTGATCGAAGCCCTCCGACTCGCGGGCGGATTCCTCGGAGGCCTGACGGCGGAATCTTGCTTCCTCGGCGGCGTGCGGGTCGGCGGGGTTTTTCGCGGCGATGAGCCGGGCGATCTCGGCTTCGATCCGATCCAACTCGGCGTACCGTCTGCCCACGGCGGTCATGTAGCGGGAGCGGAACTGCTCCAGCCGGGCGTGCAAGGTGGAGAGTTCGAGTTCGCGGTCGGCGAGCCGGTCTTCAAGGGCGGCAAGCTCGGCGCGTTTGCGGTGGAGTTCTTCTTCTTCCGGAGTGAGCCGGCGGATGAGTTGATGGGGGAGTGCGGTCATGCGCGGGCCCGGAATGATGATCCAAAGCGCGTGAACACGGCAAAGCGACACGCCTCAATTTCAGGCGCATCGGCAAGAGTCGATGGCCGCTTGAGCAGAGGCGGAATGATCACAGCTTTTAAGTTCCGTTCCCCTATCATGTCTTCAGGTTCCCCGCTCCGCAGTTTGTGGGAAAAAGCGTGGTCATGAAACAACGGTCCGATTTGCAGGCCGCGTTGGAGGCGTATGAGGATGCTTTGGTCCGGGGGTTGTGTCATGAGGGGGCGTTGGAAGCTGCGGCGGGGGTGGTGCGGGGGATGGACCGGGAATCGTTATTGCGTGAACTGGAGGCTGCGATGAGGCGGTCGAAGACTGATGTTGAGGTTAATTGCGAAGCCGCAAGCGGCTTGGGTGTGAGGTTATTCAGGGATCCCAATAAATAATCACCAATATATAATGACAAATCGCCTTTAGTATAGTGGGATTTCTGAATAACCCCCGATGTACCATGAACCAGGGGATTGCTACGCCGCAAGCGGCTTGAGCGTGAGGTTATTCAGGAATCCCTGGTGATTAAGAAACATCGCAATGTCGGCCCCTGTCGCGGGCTTCGCCAAGGTTTGCATGGATGCACGGGTTGGCGCGCCTGCGCCGTGTTGAAACCTGAAAAGGGGTCAACGGTAGGGTGGTCATGGATGCGTCAATGCCTGGCGCCGGCGCACGTCACACGCGATTGCCCGCCGTCTCTCCACTGGAACCATCCGATGCAGACCTTTGCAATGAACCATCGCCGCCTTGCGATTGCACTGGCCATGATGGTCGCCTTCCTGTCATCTGTGACCGGCGCGGTGTTCGCCGGGGGTGCCGGGGGTGCCGGGGGTGCCGAGGAGGCCGGGCCTGCGGAGATTGTGCAGACTTTCGAGTTGCCGCTGCATGATGGCAGGCTTTCGCTCAACGCGCTCGTCGGCACGATGCTTGATTACGTGGGCATCGATGGCCGGCTTCTGAGCGGCTTCATGGACACCAGCGTGGATGTCTCGGGCGCCACCGGCAGGCTGACCATGAAGACCATCGCCTTCGCCACGCGGGGGGTCATGAGCATGGACATTCAGGGGCAAGGCCCATCGCGGAAGCTGGTGCTTCAGGTGGACCGGCTGGCGCTGCGCGAGAAGCGGGCCGTGGCGCAGCGTCGCATCATGCGGCTCATCGAAGCGTGGGAGCCGCAGGCCGCGGCGAAGATGCAGCGAAACATCGGCTGGTTCCTCCACGCCCCGGACGCCAAACCCGCGCCCGTCGGCGAAACCAAAATCACCGCCGACGCAGGCAAAACCATCGTGCTCATCCACGGTCTCGATGAACCGGGCTGGTGCTGGAACACCATCGCACCCGCACTCGTCAAGCAAGGCTACACCGTCTGCGAACTGCGTTACCCCAACGATCAGGCCATCGCCAAATCCGCCCGATTTTTCGCGGAGCGGCTCATCGAGTTGCGGCAGGCCGGGGCGAAGGATGTTTCCATCCTGGCGCACAGCATGGGCGGACTGGTGGCACGCGAAACGCTGACGAATGCGGATTACTACGCGGGCAAGGGCGATGGCGGCGAGCATTATCCGAAGGTCAACCGCCTGATCATGCTCGGCCCGCCGAACCACGGCTCCGCCGCCGCCGAGCTGCAACTGCTCGGCGAGGTGCGCGAGCAGGTCGTCCGGCTCTTCACCGGTGACGGCCATCTGTTCGGCGCGTTCTTCGACGGTTCAGGCGAGGCGAAGGATGACCTGCTGCCCGGCAGTCCGTTTCTCAAATCGCTCAACGCCCGTCCGCTGCCTTCGGGGGTGAAGATCACCATCCTCGCCTCGCAGATCAGCCCGGTGAACGAGAAGCAGATCGAGGCGATGCGGGTCAAGCTGCGCGGCAAGGCGCCTGCCGAGGTCGCCTGGGGACCGGACCGGATCGCGGCGGCGGTGGCCTCGGTGGCGCAGGGCCTGGGCGATGGGGCGGTCCCCGTCGCTTCGACGAAACTGGAAGGCGTGACCGATCACATCATGGTGCCCGGCAACCACTCCTCCATGCTCCACAAAAAAGAAGGCGAAACCACCGCCCTGGCGATCATCCTCAAGCGGCTGGCGGAGTGAGGGGGGCAGGGGATGCAGGGAGAGATTGAAAAATGGCCATTGAAAAATGCAAAATGAGGAGAGGGAGACGTGCATATCCAGGTGATGGGTTGTCTGCTCCGCCATTTTGCAATTTTCATTTTGCAATGGCCATTGGACATTCTCCCCCGTGCCTTTGTCCCCTGTTTCCTGTTTCCTGTTTCGCAGACGCGCAGCGAGGACGCTGCGGCTGTGAGTCGGAGCGAAGCCGCAAGCGGCTCCTGTTTCCTGTCTCCTGTTTCCTGTTCCTTCCCCTGTACCCATGCGAACCCGTGCTACAATCATTCGTATCCATATTCAGAGGGAGAACGGCTCCCCGATGAACCCCGTTTGTTTTTGCAAAGGAACTTCGCAATGAATGGAACGAAAAAGAGTCGGAACCTGTCCGCCCTGATGCTCATCGCCGCCCTTGCTTTTGCCGGCCAGGCCCGGGCGGAGGACAAGGCCACGATCGGCGACCACATGGACACGATCAACAGCGCGGTGAAGAAGTTGCGGAGGGATGTGAAGGTGGCGGACAAGAACAAGGACTCGATCGACACGGCCAAGGGCGCCGCCGAGGCCGCGGCCAAGTGCGTGGAGATGGAGCCGGATATTGCCAGGAAGGTGCCCGCCGCGGAGAAGGAGAAGTTCATCGCCGAATACAGGAAGCAGATGAAGGAACTGGCCGCCACCTTCACCGACATGGCCAAGCTGCTGGGCGAGAACAAGAACGAAGAGGCAGAAAAGCTGGTCGCCAAGCTGCTGGACCAGAAGAAGAAAGGCCACGACCAGTTCACCGAGTGAGCCGGCTGGTGATGGATGGAACAAAAAACAACCGCGACATGCGTCGCGGTTGTTTTTGTTTCGGAGTGGGGTGGGTGGAGATGAGCCGGGGGAGCCGGGGGAGCCGGGAAGAGCGGGAAGAGTCGGGGGATTCCGAGTGGCTGGAGCTGAGGCTTTGCGAAGCCCCGGCCCAGCGCACGAAGCAAGGTGAAGCAACTGATGGCTGGTGGTCCCTTGGGTCGGGGCTTCGCAAAGCCTCAACCCCAGCCGCGACTCAACGAGTCGCGGACGTGAACAGCCTCGAGGGTGGTCAAAGCACACCTTCGACCGCGGAACTCGAACACGACAAGCATCACGCTTGGCAACCGGACGACAACCGCGCCTGCCGTTCATCGACCGTCAATCGACCGCCGCCGCGCGACGGATGCTGTTCATCCACCGCGCGATCAACACTCCTTCAGGCCGTTCGCGTCCGCGACTCGTTGAGTCGCGGCTCGGATGAACCGATCACGCCTCGCTTCTTCGCCGGCGACGGCCACCGATGGCGGCGGCGGTGAGCAGCAGGAGGGAAGCGGTGGCCGGTTCGGGGATGGCGGCCTGGGTGATGATCACGGCCGCCAGGCCGGCGAAGTTGGCGTTGCCCGGACCGCCGACGTTGATGGCCTGAAGCTGAAGCGTCAGCGAGCCGAAGGCGTCGGCGGTGGTGTAGAAGCCGAACATGGCGCCGGTGGTGGTGTTGCCGTCGGCGACGTTGATCCAGCGTCCGACAAGCTGGCCGTTGGCGTACACATCCACATCGGCGCCCCAGTTTTCGTCGCCGCCGAGCAGTTGCACGAAGAGGTTTCCATCTTCGCGCAGGCCGTCAAAGATCATGCGGGCGGTGTCGGCGGTGCCGAAGGCGTGTATTTGGCGCAGCAGGTTGGAGACGACGGCGCCATCGGTTCCGCCGACGGTCACGTTCTGCTGCCGCAGGCCGGAAAACGCGGAGAAGTTGGTGGTCAGTTCGACGGCGCCGCTGTTGGCGGTCAGGGCCAGGCCGGTCACGTTGGCGGCGCCGACGTTGACATCATCGAACGCTAGGCCGTTGATCGTGTTCGCACCCACCAGGGCGTTGGCGGCGCCGTTGATGTGAAAGTTCACCGCCGCCACCACTTCGCCTTTTTCAAAGGCGGGGGAGTTGGTGTTGGTGTTGATCTGGACCGCATCGACCACACGTTCATCAATCGTCGGCGTGATGGTCAGGCCCCACTTGGCGCCCAGGTAGGATTCGACGGCGTGGCGATCCTTCCAGTTGAGGGCGCGGTCGTAGATGACGATCTCGCCGTAGTCGCCCAGGTATTCGCGGCCAAAGGCGCCGTTGTTGTACCCGCCAAGCTGCGGGCCGAAGCCGCCGATGGCGCCGGTGTTGCCGTGGGTGGCGGAGATCAGATGCGGCGTGTTGATGGCCGCGGCGTCGCCGGTCACGCCGTTGATCAGAAACATGCCGTTGTTGCGGGTGAAATCGCCGGTGTTGGTCAGGGCCTGATTGCCTCGCCACTGTCCCGAAGCGACGGAGTTCCTGCGGATGCCCAGGTCGCTGTTGTTGTCACCGATCAGGCCGGTGAGATCCGGGTTGCCCGCGGCGACGCTGGTGACGACGAAGACGGCGCCCCATGTCGTGTCGGTCGGGCTGGTCATGCGATCGGTGGTGGTGTCGAAGCGGATCACCGGGTTGCCGTTGATTCCGCCGGCGACATAGATCGGCGTGGTGCTGGCGCCCACGGCCGCGTTATTGCCCGCCGCCTTGTCCACCCAGAGGCTCACCGCCGACCCATCGACCAGCGCATCGACGATGCCGTCGCCGTCAACATCCTGGGCGTCGAGGTGATACACCAGCCCGCCGGAGACGGGAGGCAGCGTCACCGCCCCTGCCATGTCGGCGATCAGGACCGAGGCGCAGAACGATAAAGCCAATTTCATGCGATGCATAAGAATCTCCTTGCAACCGGCGGCTCGGAATGAGCCCGAAGGTGATGATTGATCCCGCCCAGCCACACCGCGGGACGGATTGACAGCATTCCAATATACCACAACCCGCCGTGATCCAAAGGGCAGATGGTGATCTTTTAACAGCCCGTTGAAAAAGAGGTCAGAGGTCAGGAGACAGGGGACAGGAAGCCACAGCCGCTTGCGGCTTCGCTCTGATCTGATCTCTGACCTCTGACCTCTTCAACGAGACGCCCGATTGCCGCCGTCAAAAGTGCAGCATCCTGCCTTGCGTGGCGAGGGTGGCTTCGTGGACGGCTTCGCTGAGGGTCGGATGGGCGTGCATGGTGGCGATGATTTCGTCGGCGGTGGCTTCGAGGCGTCGCGCCAGGCCGATCTCGGCGATGAGTTCGGTGACGTTTTCGCCGACCATGTGGCAGCCGAGGATTTCGCCGTATGGCTCGCCGACGATCATCTTGATGAAGCCTTCGGTGGCGCCCAGCGCGCGGGCCTTGCCGCTGGCCAGCAGCGGGAAGGCGCCGGTTTTGTATTGGAGGCCCTTGTCCTTGCAGGCCTGTTCGGTGAAGCCGATGGAGGCGACCTGCGGATGACAGTAGGTGCAGCCGGGGATGGAGTCGTAATCGATGGGGGTGGGGTGATGACCAGTGAGGAGTTCGACGCAGACCACGGCTTCCTCGCTGGCGACATGGGCGAGCCAGGGCGGACCGTTGACATCGCCCACGGCATAGATGCCTTTGATGTTGGTCGCGTAATTTTTGCGATCGACCTTGATGTGATCCTTGAAGATTTCCAGCGGCACGGTCTTGGGATCGAACAGGCCGTCGTAGCGCCCCTTGACGCCGATGGCGATGAGGGCTTTGTCGCCGGTGATGGTTTGGGTTTTCTTCTCGTCTGCGACTGGAGCGACGGTGAGTTCGACGCCGGTGGGCGTCTTTTTCACTGCGAGGGTCTTGTGCGCGGTGAGCAGTTTGATGCCTTGCTTCGTGAAGCTTTTTTCGACGGTCTTGGAGACATCGGCATCTTCGATGGGCAGGACGCGATCCATCATTTCGATGACGGTGACCTTGGTGCCGAAGGCGTTGTAGAAGTAGGCGAACTCCATGCCGATGGCGCCGGCTCCGACGATGACCAGTTCCTTCGGCTGCGTCTTGAGGCTCATCGCATCCTTGGCGCCGATGATCTTGTCGCCATCGAAATCAGCCCCGGCCCCCGGGAGTGACCGCGCAATCGCGCCGGTGGCGATGATGATGTGCTTCGCGGTGATGGTGTGTTCGAGTTGGTTCGACTTGGCGGCGGCTGCATTGGCGGCGATGTCCCACGAGCTTTCGCCCCCGGAAGCGACTTTGTGTACCTCGACCTTGCCCGGCGCGGTGATGCGGGCGTGACCTTGAAAATGCGTGACCTTGTTTTTCTTGAAGAGAGCCGCGATGCCTTTGGCGCCGGTGTCGGCCACGGTGCGCGATCGGCTGATGACCTTCGACCAGTCGTGGCGGATGTTGTCGGCTTCGATGCCGAAGTTTTTGGCGTCGTGCTTGAGGCGATCATAGAACTCGGCCTCGGCGAGCAGGGCCTTGGTGGGAATGCAGCCCCAGTTGGAGCAGACGCCGCCGAGCTGGCCGCGTTCGATGCAGGCGACCTTCAGGCCAAGCTGACCGGCGCGAATGGCGCCGACGTAACCGGCGGGGCCGCCGCCGAGGATGACGAGATCGAAGGAATGATTTTCAGCCATGATGGGGTCCGTGGTGTGTTTTTTTTCTCGCCGAGGCACGGCGACTTGAAGTCGCCGTGCCTGAAGTCGCCGTGCTTATTTCGTTTCGAATGTGCGCTCGTGTTTGCGCGAGGGCACCTTTACCGTATAGCTCTTCGCATCGGCGGCGACGTGCAGCGTGATCGGGTGGCCTTCGCATTCGTTCTGCGGCGAGTGGTTGGCGATCATCTCATCGGCGGTGTTGTTCTGCACATCCTTGCGCAGGTTTTTGTGTACCTGATAAATCGCCTTGATGGAGGGCGCGTTCTTCACCGCGAGAAACGCCAGCGGCTGGCACCCTTTTTTGTCGCCGTTGTTGAACACGGCCACGGTGGGGGCGACGCTCTGAATGAGCAGCGGGTTGTTGCTGGCGTCGAGGCCGTGGTGGTTGACCTGGTAGAGATCGATGGCGCCGACGAGGTTGCGCGGGGCGACGAGTTTTTCCTCGATGTTCCACGTCAGGTCACCGCAGTTGAGGAAGTCGAAGTTGCCGAACCGGATCAGCAGCACGATGGAGTTGGCGTTGTCGCTTTTGTCCTCGCTGCGGCGGACGGGGTTTTTGGCAAGCTCGTGATTGTTTTCGGGGTGATGATCTTCGGGCTTGATCGTCTGCTGCCGGGCGGCGAGGCAGGTGATGGAGACATCGTGGCTGTCGGCGCCTTTGACGCCGATCGTTGCGCGTAGCGGCAGTTTGTCGCCGGGGTTGAGCACCACGCGCTTGTCGGCCTTGAACGCCAGGTATTCATCGAGCTTTCCCGCGGTCTCGTGGCGGCGGGCTTCGTGGTTGCCGTTGTCATAGACCGTGCCGATGGGGATGAGCTTGGAAAGCTCGGCAGCGCCGCCCAGATGATCGACGTGATAGTGCGTGATGACCAGGTGATCGATCTTCTTGAGCCTGGCGATTTCCTTGGCATGTTTGGCGATGCGGCCGCTGTCGCGTCCGCCGGGGTTGCCGGTGTCGATGAGGATCGATTCGCCCAGCGGCGTGACGATGAGCGTCGCCGCGCCGCCTTCGACATCGATCCAGTGAATGTCCAGCTTGCCATCGGCGGCATCGGCGAAGAGCGGAACGGCGGTGAGCAGAACGATGATCAGCGAGCGGGTGAACATAAAGGAACCTCCGGTTGGTCGGTGGGAAAAGGATAACCGACAAACCGATGCACGCGAATGCCTGGCAAGGGGAGCGAGAGGAGCCAGAGGAGCCGGGAGAGCCGGGTGGCTGGGGCTGAGGCTTTGCGAAGCCCCGGCCCAAGGAACCACCAGCTATCAGTTGCTTCACCTTGCTTCGTGCGCCTGGGCCGGGGCTTCGCGGACTCAGCCCCAGCCACCCACGGAAAGCCCCAGCCACCCACCGATGCGCGCGAATGCCCGGCGATCAAGGCGCCTTGGCCGGCGGTTCCTTGGGCTTGGGGTCGAGGGACTTGGTGAAGGTGGCGCCGATGAGCGTGGCGCGGGCTTCGAACTTGGCGAAGTCCGCGGCGGGCAGTTCCTTCTGGAGCGTGACGATGGCGACATCGACCTCCTCGATCATCTGCTGAAGAAGCCAGTTGCTCTGGCTCAGGACGCGCAGAGCCGTGCGAAGGCCTTCGCGGGCGTCCGCTGGCGGTTCGGGCTGTTCCTTTCGCCAGAGGTTCAGTTGGGCGGTGACGTTTCTTCGCGCCATGTTTCGCTGGGCGACGCCGCGCAGCTCATGCTCGATGCGCGCCTTGGCCGCGGGCGTGACATCCAGGTCCTTGACGATCCCGACGCCCAGTTCGAGCAGGGCCACGCGCATCTGCCGTCGCAGCCGCAGCAGCGTGACCAGCGGCGCGCCCTCGGTGTAGGTGACGATCGTCATCATGTCGTAATTAAGCTGGCCGATGCGGGGCAGGTGATCGTGGAAGGCGAACAGCGCCTGCATCATTTTTTCGCGTTGGTCCTTGGTGGTGACGGCGGCCTTGCCGTGGGTGTCGATGATCGCCTCGTACTGTTTGCGGTGCTCGCGGTCAAAGTCCCGGGCGCTTCGGATGTAATCCTCGATCATCGCGTCGATTTTTTGCAGCTTGTCCTCCGGGATCGATTTGTTTTTCACCTGGATTTTGAACCACTCGATGCGATCGCGCAGCACCGTGGCCATGCCGTTGAATTGCATCGGGTCGAGCAGGGGGTCGCGTTGGTCCGCCGGCACATCCGGCATATCCGGGGGCGCAGGCTGCGCGGGCTGCTGCTGCACGATCCGCTCGAGCGACTGGACGCGCCAACTGCCGTTGTCGAGCAGGAACCGCTCGAACGTCGCAAACTCCCCGGCAGGCAGATCGACGCGCAGCGAAAGCATCGCTTCATTCACCACCTGCAACCTGCGGTGCATCGACCAGTCGTGCAATCGGCGAACGCCCCGCTCCTCCTCGGCGGTGAGCTCGGACTGCTCACGCACCCACTGGCCGATGTTCTCGATGGTCGAGCGATAGGGATACGCCTTGTCGATCGCGGACTTGGAGGCGGAGTTGATTTTGTCCCTGGCGGCCTGCGGCAGCTCGATCTCGTCAACGATGCCCTCGCTCAGATCCATCAGGCACATCCTCGATTGACGGCGATCGCGCAGCAGCTTGATCAGCCCCGCCGCCTGATCGGCGGGCAGCTCCGCGAGCACCTGCTTCTGGAAGAGACCCGCATCGGGCAGATGATCGGCCAGGGCGAGGAACCTGCGCATCAGCGTCTCGCGCCGCGGCGCGGGCATGCGGATCACCTTGCCGAAGGAATCGACGATCTCGTTGATTTCCCTGGCGTGCTTTTCGCCGAAGTCGCGTTGGCTTTTTTCGTAGGCCAGTTGGGCCTTGCCCAGGCCCGGCTGAGCGGCGGCGGGCAGCTTCCCCGTCAGCCGGTGAATCATCAGCCATTGCAGCGTGTCGTCGGCAAGCGTGAAGGAGGGATTGAAATGCTCCACGCGATTGCGCGGGTCCTTCGTCAAATCCTCCTGTGCGACGACGGGACGAATCGGAACCAGCAACAGAAGACAAAGGATCATGGTTCGCATCATGCCGACGATCTCCGGTGAAGGTGAACGGATCATCGTAGTATCGGACGATGATGGAACGGAGTGAAATTCGGGGGAGAGTGTGCCAGGGTAAAAGCATATGGGAGGGCGAGGCTCCCGCCGAGCCGATTCGGTTGCGACGGCCCCGCTTTGGGGGCCTGAGCAAACGAAAATCGCGCGGCAGGCGAACCATCAGGCA
>CAZYPK010000037.1:0-36282 GCA_964649195.1 uncultured Phycisphaeraceae bacterium | reverse complement strand
GTTCGCCTGCCGCGCGAGTTTCGTTTGCTCAGGCCCCCAAAGCGGGGCCATCGCAACCGAATCGGCTCGGCGGGAGCCTCGCCCTCCCAGCGGGAGCCTCGCCCTCCCATATGTTTTTACCCTGGGCTTCCCCCTCGCATGATGACACGATGCCGCGTCGAGGGTACAGTCATTGAACCGGTCGCACGTGTGGCGTGCTTCAAGGTGGATGTCGATGCAAGGCATCGCGACAAAACAGAGGCCCGAAGGCAGATCGCCAAGGGCTTGCCGTTTCCTTTCGAGAAAGGCGTACCGATGTTTTCACTTCGTTTGACAGCGTTCCTTCCCGCCCTTGTTCTGGCCGCATCGCTGGGTTGCCAGCAGATGCCCAAGGGTTCGGACACGGGCCGGATCGACCCCTCGCGCTCCACGCAGGCCGAGCGCAACGATCCGCGCATCCTGCCGGTGGGACTGATGGAGTTTTCCGATCAGGTCGCCCAGCAGTTTGCGCAGGACCTGGCCGACCTGCCGGAGATCGGCGCAGGCGGCGTGCGCTCGACCGTCATCCTCGGCGACATCAACAACAAGACCCAGATCGTCGCCTCCGATGAGTTCGAGATGGCCCGCTCGCGCATCCGCAACAGCCTGCTCTCCTCCCGCTACGTGCACGGCAAGGTCGCCTGGGTCGAAAACCGCGCCCGCATGGCGGCGCTGGTGGCACGCGAAGGCGTGGGCACCGTCAACAACCCCGCAGGCCCCGAGTTCTACGATCCCAGCCGCACCTTCACCGTCAACATGGATGTCTATCGCATCAACCGCGGCGGCGTGAACCAGTACTACCTCGAAGCCCAGCTCGTCTCCTTCTCCAGCAACGAAATCATCTTCAGCAACCGCTACGAGATCAAGCAGATTCAGGGAGGGTGAGGAGGAAAATTCGGATTTCGGATTGGGGATTTGAAATTTGAGATTTGAGATTTGAGATTCCCGAATAACCTCACACCCAAGCCGCTTGCGGCGTAGCAACGTCCATCGGTGGGTTATCCAGAAGTCCCATTTGAGATTTGAGATTTGAAATCTGATGGATTTGAAAATCAATTTATGCCTACACGAACTCTGCTCATCTTGATGTTGTCCCTCCTCTGTTCCTGCGCCACCACCAAGCCGCAGTCCACGCGGATGACCGCCGAGGACTTCACCGAGATGAGCGAGGCGATGGCGCAGAGCCTGGCCCGGAGCGACGCCTTGCGCGACCGCACCCCGGCCAGCGAGTCGTGGGTGATCTCCATCGATCGCGTGCAGAACCTGACCAAGGACATCATCACCGAATCGGAGCGCTGGTATGTGATTCAAAGGCTGCGCTCCTCGCTGCCGATCCGCGCCATGTCGCAGCAGAAGAACATCGTCTTCGTCATCCCGCGCGAACGGCTCGACGCCATCCGCAACAATCCGAACATCGACGTGAGCGACGATCCCGCCTTCGGCGACCGGCGAACCCCCACGCACCAGATGACCGCGAAGTTCATCGGCAGCGAACGGGCCGACGCCACCCATCGAACCGACACCTACTACTGCGAATTCGAAATGATGAACCTGGCCACCGGCGTGCCCGAATGGACCGACCGGTTCGAATACAAGCGGCAGGCCACCGGGCACGTGTGGGATTGACCGTTGGCCGTTCGCCTCGCCGAACGAAGTCCGCAAGCTTTTGTCGATGTCCATCACACATCAACTTCGCGGAACGTGTCCCGCAGCCAAAACTTCGCGGGGCAAGCCCCGCGGCTAAATAGGTTCTCCGCATGACCGACCATCGCCTGCCACTCCTGCTCCTGCTCCTGCTCCTGCCCCTCCCAGGCTGCCATGTCAATCGCACCCTCGATGTCACCTCCCCGGTGATGCAGGGCGAATACGGCAAGGCCCGCACCTACGTCCGCAAAAACCTCAACAAAAACCGCAGCGAACGCGAGTACCTGCTCGACCGCATGATGCTGGGCATCCTCACCGTGGCCGACGGTCACCCCGCCTCGGCGCAGATCGCCTTCGAAGAGGTTTATGAAACCCTGCGAACGCAAGGCATCAACGCCGACAAGACCGTCGCCTCCGTCGTCTTCAACGAGGATGTGAAAATCTGGAAGGGCGAACCTTTCGAACAGGCCCTGGCCTTCGCCTACTACGGCATCCAGCAGGCGCAGCTCAATCAATGGGACAACACCCGCGCCGCCGCCGCCGGCTCGCTTTTTCAGCTGCGCGACTTCGGCCGGAACGAAAAAGGCGAGCGCATCAACACCCTCGAAATCGCCCAGCGATCCATCGAGGCCGAACGCAAGGCCGAGGGCAAACCCGCCGCCAGGGATGACTACATCAACAGCGGTTATGCCGTGCGCGAATCCAACTTCACCCTCGGCTACATCCTGCACGGCCTGGCCAGCGCGCAGCTCAATCGCCGGCAGGAAGCCGACGACTTCTACAACGTCGCCGCCCAGATCGATCCCAACCTGCGCCCGCTCGTCGATCAGCTCAAGAGCGGCCAGTACAACACCATCCTCGTCGTCAGCCACGGCCTGGGACCGAAGAAAATCGCCTACGGTCCCGACAACGCCCTGAGCAAGTTCGAGCCGCTCTTCCGCAGCGACGCCTCGCCGCTGCTCGTCTCCGCGGCAGGCGGCGGGCAGGCGCAGTACCCCGTCGTCTGCGATGTCAACGCCATGTCCGCCGACCACATGTGGAACAACCTTGAGGATGTCCGCGAAGCCAAGAGCCTCATCGGTAATGTGCTGCTCACCGGCGGGGCGATCACCACGGCTGTCGCGCTGAATCAGGACAGCAGCGAGGCGGCCCTCATCGGCGTGGGACTCATGGCGGCCGGCGCGCTGATGAAGATCAGCTCGCATGCCGACACGCGGTACTGCAACGTCATGCCCCAGCGTGTTTACGTCGTGCCGCTGATGATCGCCGGCCCCAACGCGAAGATTTCCGTGCAGGTGCAGGGAAGGCCCAGCTCGCAGATGGTTCTGGCCGGCCTCGCCCCGCCGCCGCTGGGGCAGCCGGCGCAGCTGCGATATGTCCGCCTCGTCGCGGGCATGCCCACGGTCTCCGGCCCGCCGCCGGGCTGGGCGGCATCGGGGCAGATCAATTATGTGAGCACGCAACTGAACAATGTCTCCGCATCGCCGCTGCCTTACATTCTCGGCGGCAACGATGTGCGCCGCCCTGATCCGCGTGTGCTGGCCTCCTATGCGAATCAGCCGGGCGTGGGATCGTTCACGCCTGCCGAGCTTGAAAATCTCTACCGAACCGAAGGCATCGCCCTTTCCGTAGAAGACCAGGGCGGCTTCGCGGGCATGCACATCCTCGAAGGCGGCAACTCGCTGGTCGAGCCGCAGGTGGGCACCGCAGGCTTCGCCCGGCTCTTCGGAGCGGTGCGTCCCGCCTACGTCCCCAAGTCCCCGCAAGTGCAAGGCATGATGCGCAACAAGTGAAATCACCAATCTCAAATCTCAAATCTCAAATTTCAAATTTCAAATCCCAAATTTCAAATCCGAAATCCGAAATCCCCACTCCCCGTTGACCTCATCGCATCCCTACAATCAACCACCCCACGCCAACCCCACGCTTCTGAGGAGATTCGCCATGTTCAAAAAAATGTTCCGCACCATGTTCGCCTTTACCCTCACCGCCGCCTTGCTCGCCGGTTGCCAGAGCGATCCGGTGATGGCGCCCGATGCCGGCCTGGGCGACCTGCTGCCCATCGAGGATTATCCGCAGATCGTCGTCACCAGCGGCCTGGCGCCCTACCTCGCCTTCAGCCGCCCCAACGTCCAAGGCGGCCCGGACCGCCCGATGAGCGTTTCCGTCCCCGTGCGAGTCCTCAGCGAAGACCAGGCGGTGAACACCCAGTATCGCTTCCGCTTCTTTGACCAGAACGGCCGCGTCTTGCAGCCCGAAATGGGCTTCCAATACAAGCGGTTGCCCGCCCGGGTGCAGGAGTTCCTCAACGGCGCCGCCCTGGATGTCAACGCCGTCGATTTCCGCCTCGAAGTCCGCACCGCCAGGTAGGGGACAGGAGACAGGGGACAGGAGACAGGGGACAGGGGACAGGAGACTCACAGCCGCAGCGTCCTCGCTGCGCGTCTGCCTTCAATAAGAAATAAGCAATAACAAATAAATAATAACCAATTGCCCCGTCCCGCAGACGCGCAGCGAGGACGCTGCGGCTATGAGTCTCAGACGCGCAGCGAGGACGCTGCGGCTATGAGTCTCAGACGCGCAGCGAGGACGCTGCGGCTATGACTCTCCTGTCCCCCTCCCCTCCGCTGGCCTTTCACCGACTGGCTTCATATCATTCGCAGACACAACCCCTGGTGGGGTGGCAGAGCGGTTTATTGCACCGGTCTTGAAAACCGGAGTAGGCTTCGGCTTACCGTGGGTTCGAATCCCTCCCCCACCGTTTTTGGAGCATTTCTGAATCCGATCGTGGCGGCATGTCGCTCCGGGCTGCGCGGCTGGGGCGGGCCGGGGGGGGGCGGGGGCCGTTTATTCCGTTTGCGCGGCTTTTGCAATTTCTTCGGGTTTCGCGGGGTTTTTCGGTTGTGTTGGCCGGCGGGGGTTCATTTCCTTGTTTGTTTTGTTCAAGAGTTGAATCGGGCGATCAAGTCATCCGAACTTTGGCTGTAGCCGGTCGTCGGTTCACCGCGGGACTGACCATTGGGCGCTGTTGGGATGGAGTCTGGATCAGGGCAGTGTCACAATTTTCTAAATGGAAAGGTCGTCTCAAGAAGGGACGAGGAGGAGCGCAACACATGAGTCGCATCAACAACAATGTCAGTTCATTGATCGCCCAGCGCATTCTTGGGCAGCAGAACAAGGGAATGACCAAATCGCTGGAACGGCTGAGCACGGGTCTTCGGATCAATCGGGGTTCGGATGATCCGGCGGGGCTGATCGCCAGCGAGAAGCTGCGAGCGGAGAAGACGCGCATCAGTTCCGCGCTGGGCAATGCCGAGCGTGCGGAGCAGGTGGCCAACATTGCCGAGGGCGGGCTTCAGGAGATCAGCAACCTGCTCATCGAGGTGCAGAGCCTGGTGAGCCAGACGGCCAGCGAGAGCGGCCTGTCGGTGGAGGAGAAGGAAGCCAATCAGCAGCAGATCGACGCGATTCTGGGGGCGATCGATCAGATCGCCAACACCACCAGTTTCCAGGGCATGAAGCTGCTCAACGGCAACTTTGACTTCAAGGTGGAAGGCGTGGCGGCGAGCGTGACGGACTTTCAGGTCAACGGGGCGAAGATCGCCGAGGGCTCCTCGCTGGCGGTGCAGACGGTGGTGACGGCTTCGGCGCAGCACGCGGGCCTGTTCGTCTCCGCAGGTGCGGCGGCGTTTGACCTGACCGATGGCGACAGCCGATTCGTGCTGGAGATCGCCGGCACCAAGGGCTCGCGGCAGTTCAGCTTTGCCTCGGGCACCACGCTGGTGAACGCGGCGGCTTCGATCAACAACTTCAAGTCCATCACCGGCGTTTCGGCCACGGTGTCGGGCACCGGGCTGGTGCTTAAGACCGAAGGGTTCGGCTCGGCGGAGTTCGTGTCGGTGGATGTCGTCGATACCGGCGGACAGGCCGGGGCCGTGCTCACGCTCTCGAGCAACAACGAGAACGCCGCCCGCACCGCCGGCGCCACCACGTTCGCCTCGGTGACCGCGGCCATCCGCGATGAAGGCCAGGACATCAATGCGATCATCAACGGCGTGACCGCGCGCGGCAAGGGCAAGACCGCATCGGTTTCCAACGATGCGCTCGATGTGTCGCTCACCTTCACCGATGCCGCGGCCCGCACCCTGGGCACCATCAACGCCCTGACCGTGGCTGACGGCGGCGCCAAGTTCAACATCGGTCCGACGGTGGACATCGGCAACGAGGTTCGCCTGGGGCTGGGCAACGTCGCCGCCCGCAAGCTGGGCACGCAAGCCACGGGCTACCTCAGCGCCCTGGGTTCGGGCCAGACATCCAATCTCGTCGATGGCAACCTCGAAGAGGCCCAGAAGATCGTGACCTCGGCGATTGACAAGATATCGAGCCTGCGCGGCCGCATCGGCGCGTTCCAGAAGTTCACCGTGGGCTCGGCGATCAACGCTCTGGGCATCGCCCTGGAAAACACCACCAGCGCCGAGAGCCTGATCCGCGACACGGACTTCGCCAGGGAAACGGCGCACCTCACCCGCTCGCAGATTCTTGTGCAGGCGGCCACCAGTGCCGTGGGCATGGCGACGCAAAGCTCGCAGAGCGTGCTGGGCCTGCTGTAATCACGGAAGATTCGCTCCCTGACTTTCCAGTGACAACGGCGATCCGAAAGGGTCGCCGTTTTTTTTGTGGGGGGAAGACAAGGCACAAGGCACGGAGGCACGGAGGCACGAAGGGGGGAAGAAGAAGGCTGAATGCTGAATGCTGAAGGCTGAAGGGGGGAAGGCAAGTTCCGAGTTCCGAGTTGAAAGGCACGAAGGCACGGAGGCACGAAGGGGGGAAGAGAATGGCCAATGGCCATTGCAAAATGAAAATTGCAAAATGGCGGAGCAGACAACCAATCATCTGGGTGTGTACGTCTCCCTCTCCTCAATTTTCAATTTGCATTTTGCAATGGCTATTTTTCAATCTCTCTGTCCCCTGACTTCTGACCTCTTCAACGGCGGGTGGCCCGGCGACCTTCAGCCTTCAATCTTCAGCATTCAGCATTCAGCCTTCAGTCTTCAGCCTTCAGTTTTCAGTTGCGCCACCTTGCTTCGTGCATCTGGGCCGGGGCTTCGCGGACTCAGCCCCAGCCACCCGCAGCGGACTCAACTCCAGCCACCCGACGCGACGTGACCCATCTCGCGTATCCATGATTTCATTTCCTGATTTCCTGCTCTTCTGCTTTCCTGATTTCATCCGCATCACCCCACCATCCGCTTCACGTTTTCCGCGTTCACCGGTTCGATGATGCCTTTCTCCGTGATGATCGCGGCGATCAGTTCGCGCGGGGTCACATCGAACGCGGGGTTGTACGTCTTCATGCCGGGCAGCATCGGCGCGGTTCGCCGGCCAAAGCCTTCGGTGATCTCCCGGCTGTCGCGCTGCTCGATGGGGATCTGCGAGCCGTCGGTGATGGAAAGATCGAACGTCGAGCTGGGCGCGGCGATGTAGAAGGGGATGCCGTGGTGTCTGGCGAGCACGGCGACGTTGTAGGTGCCGATCTTGTTGGCGCTGTCGCCGTTGGCGGCGATGCGGTCGGCGCCGGTGATGACCATGTCGATGCGTCCCTCGCGCATCACCTGTGCCGCCATGCCGTCGCAGATGAGGGTGACATCGATCCCGGCGGCGGCCAGCTCGAAGGCGGTCAGGCGTGACCCTTGGAGGAGGGGCCGGGTTTCATCGGCGAAGATGCGGATGGGCAAGCCGCGCTGATGGGCGAGATACATCGGCGCGGTCGCGGTGCCGATGCCGCCGGTGGCCAGGGCGCCGGCGTTGCAGTGGGTGAGGATGCTCAGGGCGGGCGTCGGGTTTCGGGTTTCGGGTATCGGGTTTCGGGTGTCGGGTGTCGGTGTCAGACGGTGGAGCAGCGTCAGGCCGTGCTCACCGATTTTTCTGCACATGTCGGCATCTTCCTCGTGTACCCGTTTCGCTTCGCTCAGCAGGGCATCGGCTGTGCAAGGCTCCACCTGCCGCATACGGTCCAGCGCCCAGAAGAGGTTCACCGCGGTGGGCCGGCTGGTGGCCAGGTGTTCGCAGGCGATGCGCAGGTTTTCTCGGACATCACCGGCCGCCTGCGCCGCGATCACGCAGCCATAGGCGGCGCTGACGCCGATGGCCGGTGCGCCGCGAACGACCAGCCGCTTGATCGCATCCCGGACCGCTTCGACATCGCGGCAGTCGATGTAGGTTTCCTCGCCGGGCAGCTTGGTCTGATCCAGCAGGCGAAGAAACCCGGTGGCCGCATCGCCGATCCATTCGATGTTTCGCAGGGTGAACATGCGGGCATGATAAGGAAGGGAAGGATGAAAAGTTCCGAGTTTCGAGTTCCGAGTTCCGAGTTGAAAGGCAAGGGGAGAGAAAGGCATTGAGGCACGAAGGCACGAAGGGGAATGCTGAAGGCTGAAGGCTGAAGGCTGAAGGGGGGAGAATGGCCAATGGCCATTGCAAATTGCAAAATGCAAATTGAGGAGAGGGAGACGTGCATCCCCAGGTGATGGGTTGTCTGTTCCGCCATTTTGCAATTTTCATTTTGCAATGGTCATTGGTCATTCTTTCCCCCTCCGTGCCTTCGTCTTCTGTTTCCTGTCCCGCAGACGCGCAGCGAGGACGCTGCGGCTGTGAATCTTCTGCTCCTGCCTTCTGCCGCTGCCGCTGCTGCTGCTCCAGTCCTCTTTTTCAACGGGCTGTCATCCCGAACTCGACCCTCTACACTACCGCCTCATGCATCACCTGTTGTTCGCCATCATCTGTCTGCTGTGGGGTTCCAACTTCATTCTGATGAAGAAAGCCACGGCGTCGTTTGGCCCCGTCAGTGTCGGTGCGTGGCGGGTGACGCTGGGGGCGATGGTGGTGGCGATGATTCTGGTGATCAGCCGAAAGCCCTGGCCGGTGCGGTGGCGGCATGTGCCTCACCTGTGCTTCGTGGCGATTCTTTCGTACATCTTCCCGTTCACCGCCCAGCCTGCGGTGATCGCCGCGTCAGGCAGCAGCGCGTTTGTGGGGATGATGGTCTGCCTCGTGCCGCTCTCGACGATACTCGTCTCGATTCCCATGCTGGGGATTCATCCGACGCGGACGCAGACCATCGGCGTCATCGGCGGGCTGTTCTGCTTCATCGTCGTCTTTCGTGAAGGGGCCACGGTGCAGGGGCTTTCGTGGTTTCACCTGCTGCTCAGCGGCGGCGTGCCGGTCGGTTACGCCGTCGTCAACACCTACATCAAGAGGCATCTTCACGATCTGCCCGCCGTCCCGCTCACGTTCATGTCGCTGCTGCTGGCCGCCATCGGGCTGCTGCCCGTCAGCCTGCTGACCGAGAGCGTGCAGGTGAACGACGGCTTCACCCTTGCGGCGCTCTCGTTGCTCCAGGTGGGCGTCATCGGCACGGGCATCGCCACCATCCTCTTCTACAAACTGATCCACGACCACGGCCCGCTCTTCGCCGGCATGGTCACCTACATCATCCCCATCGTCGCCATGCTCCTGGGCCTGGCCGACCGCGAAGCGATGTCGGCGCTTCAGGTGGCCGCGCTGTGCGGCATCTTCCTCATGGTCGCATTGGTGCAGAAGTCGGGGAACAGGGGATAGGGGCAGGAGCAGGAACAGGGGCAGGGGCAGGAGATTCATAGCCGCAGCGTCCTCGCTGCGCGTCTGCGGGACGGGAGACACACAAGGGAGAGATTGAAAAATGGCCATTGCAAAATGCAAATTGAGGAGAGGCAGACGTGTATCCCCAGGTGATGGCGGACGCGCAGCGAGGACGCTGCGGCTGTGAATCTTCTGCTTCTGCTTCTGCCGCTGCTCCTGCCCCTGCTCCGCGGCGTGTTGCGTTTTTGCCACATCATCCTTGCCCGGCGGCGTTGCTTTCCATCCACATCCCCGCATCGGCTGCACAGATGCTACAGATGGAAAACGGCTTGAAAACCGGTGGTTTTTCGCTGTTTTGAAGCGGTCGGCGCCTGCCCGATCGCTGGCATGGGCCGTGCATCGGTCCTGTCGGCGAGACGGACCCGCGATCAGGAGCACACCATGAGCAGCATCTCTTCCATCAGTTCAAGCGTCGCGGCCTACACCAGCGGCAGTGGCAGTAGCAGCGGCAGTGTGAGCAGCACGGGCGCCACCAGCAGCAGCACGAGCAGCATGATCATGGTCAGTTCCAATGTCTCCACGATGCTCGGCTCCATCGACAGCGGCCTGGCCGGCAACGAAACCCTCAAGATGGCCATCGCGCTCCTGATCCTCCAGGCCCTGATGGGCGAGCAGAGCGAAGGCGGCAAAAGCGGCGGCGACATGATCACCGCCCTCGCCGGCCTGATGGGCAGCCAGTCGGCCGCCTCGATGCTCATGATCAGCTCAAGCTCTTCATCGATCAGCATCGAACAGACCGTCTCGACCTCGCAGGTGCAGGAGGCTTACGCAGGCGGGGCGGGGCAGGGTGGCGGGGCGATGAACGCGATCGCTTGATGGGAAGTTTGAGATTTGAGATTTGAGATTTGTTATTGGTACGCTTTTTCAAACGACGCCGTATCCCTCTCCATTCTCGAATGGCTCGTGTAGAGCCTGAAATAGTGTCCGCGTTTTTGAATCAACTCCTGATGCGATCCCATTTCCGCGATGCGGCCGGCTTCGATCACCAGGATGCGGTCGGCGGCGCGGATGGTTGAAAGGCGATGGGCGATGACGAAGCTGATGCGGTCCTTGAGCATCGCTTCCAGTCCCTTCTGGATCAGGTGCTCGGCCTGGGTGTCGATGGAGGAGGTGGCCTCATCCATGACGAAGACGCGAGGCTGGGCGAGGATGGCGCGGGCGAAGGAGACGAGCTGTTTCTGGCCGGTGGACAGGCGGTTGCCGCCTTCGCCGACCTGAGCGTCGTAGCCGTTTTCGAGTCGGGTGATGAAGTCGTGGGCGTGGACGAGTTTCGCGGCCTGCTCGACTTCCGCATCGGTCGCCTCGAGTTTGCCGTAGCGGATGTTGTCGCGGACGGTGCCGCTGAAAAGGTGCGGCGCCTGAAGCACGATGCCCAGGTTCGATTGCAGCCAGTGGAGGCTGCGCCGGCGGTAGTCGATGCCGTCGATAAGGATGTCGCCTTGCGTGGGTTCGTAGAACCGGCAGACGAGCGAGACGATGGTGGACTTGCCGCCGCCGGTGGGTCCGACGAGGGCGATGGTCTCGCCGGGCTTGACGGTGAGGTTGAAATCGGCAAGCACCGGCTTGCCGTTGGCGTAAGCGAAAGAGACGTTGCGAAACTCGATGGTGGTGAGCGTGTCGGGGAGGCCGTCGGGGGCGAGGAAGTTCCGAGTTTCGAGTTCCGAGTTCCGAGTTGAAGCGATTTCGGATTTATGGTTCTCCATTTCGGATTTGGGATTTCGGATTTCGGATTTGTCTTCCTGCTCTTCCTCCCCTCCGTGCCTTTCAACTCGGAACTCGGAACTCGAAACTCGGAACTTTTCATCCTCCCCTCCGTACCTTTCAACTCGGAACTCGGAACTCGGAACTCGGAACTCAAAACTTTTCATCCGCTCGATCACTTCCTCCGAATCCCGAATCGCCGGCACGGTGTTGAGCAGGCTCAGCACCCGTTCGCCGGCGGCCTGGGCGCCCTGCATTTCGGTGATGATCTTGGCCATCTGTCCGATGGGGCCGAAGAACTGGGCGGCGTAGTGGATGAACATGACGAGCGTGCCCAGGGTCATGGCGCCGGCGATGGCGCTGACGCCGCCGTACCAGAGCACGAGGCCCACCGCGACGCTGCCGGTGGTGGTGATCAGCGGCAGATAGACGGCCGAGAGAGTGGCGCCGCGCATCGAGTGGGTGAACATCTGCCGCGAGAGGCCGCTGAATTCCTTGAGGTTGTCCGCTTCGCGCACGAGGGTTTTCGTGGTGCGGATGCCCATGATCTCCTCGTTGTACGAGGCGGTGATCAGCGAGTGCATCTTGCGCACCTGCCGGCTGGCGAAGAGAATCTGCCTTTGGAACCACCGGCTCACCAGCACCACCGGCAGCACCACGCCGATGACGATCAACGCCAGTTGCCACTGCACGGTGAGCATCAGCCCGGTCATCAGTCCGAGGATGCAGACGCCCCAGAGCAGGTCGGTCAGCCCCCAGGCGATGATCTGCGCCAGGCGGTCGCAGTCGCTGGTGATGCGCGAGATCAGCCAGCCGACGGGCCGGGCGTCGAAGTAGGAAAAGGGCAGGTCCTGAAGTTTGTCGAAGCATTCCTTGCGGATGTCGTGGCTGAGGTAGCGGGAGATTTTGCCTGCGTTGTGGATGAAGAGCCAGACGATGAAGCAGAGGAAGCTGACCATGCCCATGTAGGCGGCGACCCAGAGCCAGAGCGTGGTGGTCAGACCGTGCGTGGTGGCTTCATCGATGACGAGCTTGGTCAGCGGCGCGAAGGAGGCGTCGCCGATGGCGGCCCCGACGGAAACGAAGGCGAGGGTGTGGACGTTGCGCCTGTAGCGCATGGCCCGCTTGAGAACGCTGATCCACATGGACCAGTCGAGCTTGCCGTGGAACTCATCTTCGACGAAGTCGTGGGACATGGGGGAGTGTGGAAGCGGGGGAATTGGACAGTGGTTCAGTTTGAAATGTTCGGGTGGCTGGGGCGGAGTCTTCGACGCCCCGGCGCCTTGCTGTTTCATCGGGCCGGGGCTTCGCGGACTCAGCCCCAGCCACCCGGATTCAAACTGAGCCACTACCGGGAATTGCAAAATGGCCATTGCAAATTGCAAAATGATCAGCGGACTTCAGATGGCTCTTCAATTTGCATTTTGCAATGAGTATCGGCCATTGGTCATTTTGATTTCATCCGCCTCACTTGATCCACTTCTCCCATCCCACCGGCTGGGTCCATGCCTGTTTGACCTGATCCTTGAAGGACGGATTCACCGGCGGCTTGTTCGAGGAAACGACGGCGCGGACGTAAAGCTCGTTGCCGGTGAGTTTGTAGGCGGCCTTGTGGCCGGTGACGGTGGCCAGGGTCTTGCCGATGTCCGCCGAGTAGGTGCGGGTGATGGGCAGTTCGTTGCCGTCCTTGTCGAGCACGGGTTTGCTGGCGTCGTCAAAATCCTTGAGGGTGCCGATGAATTGCGTGGTGAAGACGGCATCGCCATCGGGTTCGATTTCGAGGGTGATGGTGTCGTTGTTGAACTGCACCTCGCGGAGGGTGACGCCGCTGGAGGCGTAGAAGTCACCGGCCATCATGGCGGCGATGAGCGTTTCGGGTTCGAGGGCGGCGGCGCGGACCATGACCCAGCCGCGGCCGGCCTCGGCGCGCCTGATGGAGTTGGGCGAGTTGGCCGGGCCGTGATAGTTGTGCGAATCATCGGTGCCCACGCCGTAGAGCGGAGCGGATTTCATCCTGGCGATGCGGATGGTGTTGGCGATGTCCCACAGCCGATCGACGCTCGGATGCGTGGCGTCGCCGAGCTGGTTGACGCCCGGATGGCCGTTGTAAACCTCGAAGAACCGTTCGAGCACCACGGCGGCCAGGTCCTCGGCCGTCACGCCCCAGACGAAGTTCGGATGATTCAGGTGCGTCATGATCGGCTTGCCGGTGCGCTCGCTCTGCTCCTTGACCATCATCAGATTGCGGGTCATCACCTCGCGCACGCTGCCGCCGCCCTGGGGTTTGATCGCCTCCTGAATGTTGGTCGCGTTGATGTGTACCGGCTGCTTGCCGAACTTGTCGGTGATCTCCTCCGCCTGGATCATGAGAAACTTGCCGGGCTTCTCCACCAGCTTGCGAAACTCATCGAGCGGACGCAGCCGCACCTCGCGCTGGTCATCCTCGCCGCGCATCTGCACCCACTCCTTGCCGAAGCGTTCCTGATACTTGCCCAGCGCCAGCGGCCCGCCGCGACGATTGATGTCGCGCAGGTTCATCCACTTCCCGCCCCGGCTCAGGACGTTGTGATCGGACATGGCCAGGAAGTCGTACCCGTTCTTCACATACCAGTCGGCGATCATCTCCGGAAAATCATCGCCGTCGCTCCAGAGCGAATGCGTGTGCAGGTTGCCCTTGTACCATTTCGGTTTCGCCTCTTCCGCCTGAATGAACATCGCGGCGCTGATGAGGATCAGCATCGCACCGGCAAGAAGACACGCGAAAAGATGAGATCGTTGCATGGCGAAACCTCCTGTGGGAAGAACATCATAATAACTCCGACGGGTGGCTGGGGCTGAAGGCCTGCGCAAGCCCCGGCCCGGGGAACCTTCAGCCTTCAGCCTTCAGCTTTCAGTTGCGCCACCTTGCTCCGTTCGCCTGGGCCGGGGAGGGGAATTGCAAAATGTCCAATATCCAGTGCAAATTGCAAATTGATGAGGATCGCCTGCGCCTCAATTTACAATTTGCATTTTGCATTTTGCAATGGCCATTGGACATTGTTTTCCTCTCCTTTCACGCCGGCTGCATGTCGCGCTCCAGTTCCGTTTCGACCGAGCTTTGAATGCGCCACAGCCGTTGATACATGCCCTCCTGCGCGAGCAGTTCGTCGTGCGTGCCTTGCTGCACGATGGCGCCCTGGTCGAGCACGATGATCCGGTCGGCCTGCATGAGGGTGGACAGGCGATGGGCGATGACGATGCTCGTCCGCCTGCCGCGGCGATCCTTGAGGGCGTTGAGGATCATCGATTCCGTGTGGCTGTCCACGGCGGAAAGGGCGTCATCCAGGATCAGGATCGCCGGGTTGCGCACGATGGCGCGGGCGATGGCGATGCGCTGCCGCTGGCCGCCGGAGAGGTTCACGCCGCGCTCGCCGATGACCGTGTCGTAACCCTGCTCGAAGCCCGCGATGGTTTCGTGGATGTGCGCCATCCGGGCGGCGGCCTCGACCTCGTGCTGCATCGCCTCGCTCCTGCCGTGGCGGATGTTTTCACCCAGCGACTTGGAAAACAGGAACGGCTCCTGCATCACCACGCCGATCTGCGAGCGCACGAACTGCCGGGGCAGCTCGCGTATCTCCATGCCGTCGATGCGAATCTCGCCCTGCTCGTAATCGTAAAGCCGAAGCAGCAGTTGCATCAGCGTGGACTTGCCCGCGCCGCTGGGGCCCAGGATGGCCAGTGTCTGCCCCGTTTCCAGCCGCAGCGAAACATCGCGCAGCACCGGGCGGACGCCGTCGTGCGAGAAGGTCAGATGATCGATGGTGAGCTGTCCGGTGAAGGCCGGCGGCGGGGCGGAGACCGTCGCCGCATCGCCGGTGTGCATCGAACGGATGTTCGTCTCCTCCTGCTCATCGAGGATTTCGCGCATGCGGCCCATCGCCACGACTGCCTTGCCCAGGTCGGTGAGGATGCGGCCCATCTGTCTCACGGGCCAGAGCATCATCTGAAGGTAGGCCAGAAATGCGTAGAGCGTGCCCACGGTCATCTCGCCCTGCGTGATCCAGTAGGCGCCGAAGCCCAGGGCGGCGCACATCTGGCAGAGCACCAGAAAATCGCTGGCGGTCCAGTAGATCGACATCAGCGAAACCAGCCTGAACGAATGATCGCGGTAAGCCGCGTTTTTCACGGCAAACTTGTCGCGCTCAAACGCCTGCCTGGCGAAGGCCCGCACCACGCGGATGCCGGTGAGGTTCTCCTGCACCACCGTGGTCATTTCGCTCTCGGCCTTCTCGACCGCCTTGAAGCGATGCTTCACCTTGATGAAGAAGATGATGGCGAAGCCGATGATGATCGGAATCAGCGCCATCGAGACCAGCGTCATGCGCAGATCGAGCATGATCATCAAGGGCAGGGCGGTGCAGAGCAGGATCAGGGCGTTGGCGATTTCGACGACCTGGGCCGAGAGGAACAGCCTCATGTTCTCGACATCGCTGGTGCATCGCTGCACGAGGTCGCCGGTGTCGGCCTTGTCGAGGTATCTGCCGGGCAGCTTCTGAAGATGATCGTAAAGCTGATTGCGCAGCCTGCGGGCGATCTGCTCGGAAGCCCCGGCGGACCAGCGCACTTTGAGGTAGGTGAAGTAGCCCGCCAGCGCCGTGAGACCGATCATCGCCAGCGCGGCAATCCAGAGATTGCCCGCCAGATGATCGGGACCGCCCAGATAAGGCGTGAGGTCGAAGGAGGTTTCGGGCGCGGGAGCATCAATGCCTGTCCCCTGTTCCCTGTCCCCTGTCTCCTTCACTTGTGCCGCGATGGCGCGATCGATGGTGGCCCTGCCCACCAGAGGCACGAGGTAGGCCACGACGGTGGCGACGCCGATGGCGACAATCGCGCCGCCGTAGCGCAGGCGCTGGCCGGCCATCAATCTCCAGAGTGTACGTAACGTGGCAAACATGGAAATGGGAATGATAGACGGAGAAGGAAACAGGGGACAGGACGCGCAGCGAGGACGCTGCGGCTAAGAAGTGAAGTCATGACGCGCCTTATTGACAGCCGCAGCGTCCTCGCTGCGCGTCCTGTCCCCTGTCTCCTGTCCCCTGTCCTCTCACTCACTGAATCTCCTGCCGCCGGCCGGTTTCGACGAAGAGCAGCGAGGCGGTGATGTTGTTTCGCGGCAGGTTCAGCATGGCGGCCAGTCCGTTGCGGTAGGCTTCGATCTGCGGGCGGTAGGTGTTGATGCGGTCGCTCAGTTCGCGGCTGCCGCGAAGGCGATCGGTTTTGAAATCGAGCAGTTCGGCGCGGAGGGGTTTGCCGCCCTGGCGGATGATGGCGACACGATCGAAGCTGCCGCGCAGGAGTTCATTGTTCAGGCGGACTGCAAAGGGACGTTCGCGCCAGAGATCGACCTGCTGCCCTGTGGCGAGGGTCGGCGCGGCAAAGCATTGGCGCACGCCGGGCTGGGCGATCATTCGGCGAAAGGCTTCGATCTGCGATGCCAGCCAGTCGGCGGTGGGGATGGGCGGCGTGCGTGCGGCGGCTTGAGCGAGCGCCTCATCGGAAGGCGGCGGGGTTTGATCATCGAGCCATTGAATCTGTTGGAACCAGGCGTGGATCAGCGTGCCGCGCGATCGGGCTTCATCGGGGGTGATGACGAGCAGGTCGCCGATGCTGCGCCGGCCCTGCTGATGAAGCGATGAAGGGGAGACGATCCGCCACGCTCTTGGCCCGGCGGGTTCGGCCTGCTCCGAACGATCGATGCGCGGCGAGGCGGGTACGGTCTGTTTGACGGCGACAGGCTCCGCGATCGAAGCGGCGCACCACTGCGAATCGCCATGCGTGTAAAGCGTCTGGTTGCCGTCGGGGTCCTGCGCTTCAGGATCATCGCACAGGGCGTGGCGCAGAAGCGAGGCGAAGGACTGATCGCGCAGCCCCCTGGAGCCGAGGCCGGTTTTGTTCTGGCTGACCGGCGGCGCGATCAGGTGCAGGGCGTGCCTGGCGCGGGTCATCGCCACGTAAAGCATGCACAGATCATCGCGCAGGCGGCGCATGCGCTCCTGTTCGTGGGCCTGCCGCAAGACGGGACTCAGCTTGCGGACCGTGTCGCTGGTTCCGCGATAGACCGCCAGCACCTCATCGGTGTTCGGTTCGCGCAGGATCGTCACGCCGTCGTTGCGCGAAAGGTTGCCCATCCTTTTGTCAAGCTGCGGCAGGACGACGATGTCGAACTCCAGCCCCTTGGATTTGTGAATCGTCATCACCCGCACCGGCGAGGTGGAAGGCTCCTCGAAGTCGGCGTGCTCGACGGCCTCCACGAACGGGCCGAGCCTGGCGGTGGCGTCGATCTCGTAACGGTCGGCCAGTTCGATCAGTTGCAGCAGCCTGCGGGCGCTCCCCTGATCGCAGGAGGGGGCCAGGTCGCGGGCCCATGAAGCGAGCACGCCGGCGAAGCCTCGGGCGACAATCCGGGTGCGGATGTGCAGCGCGGTGGCGGCGGCGTCGCGCGGGTGCATCGAGCGCAAGCCGATGATCGAAGCCAGCGGCGAATTGAGCACGTGAAACGCGGCCGCGGTGTGCCCCGGATGATCCGCCAGCCGCAGCGCCGAGAGCACCGCCTCCACCGCGGGATCGCCGGTGAACTGGCTGCGCCCCTCGGCGCTGGCATCGACGCCCAGGGCCCGCAGATGATCCAGCAGCGGCGCGGCGGCCTTGTTGGTGCTCACCAGCACGCCGATGGATTGCGAAGGCATGTTGCGATGAAGCCCGGCGATGCGATCAGCGACGAAGGATTCATATTCCTCCGGCAGCGAATCGTCTTCGTCCGCGTCATTGCCGGGGTCTGCCGCGTAATCGGCGTTGCTCTTCTTCTTTTCGATCGGCGGCGAGGCGATGAATTCGACATGGCCCCGCAGCTTGCGGTCGAAGGCGTGGTGTTCGCGAAAGTCCCCGGCCCATGCGGCGGCTTCGGCGCGGTCCGTTTCACCGGCGGTCCACGCCTGGCTTGCGGGCAGCGAGTGGAAGACGCGATTGACGACATCGAGCACGATCTGCGAGGAGCGGCGGCTGACATCGAGCGTGACCTGGGCATCGGCGGAGAGGTTGAGCTGCTCGGGAATCTGGTCGAAGAGCTCGGCCCGCCCGCCGCGCCAGCCGTAGATCGCCTGCTTGACATCGCCGACGCAGAAGAAGGTGCGCGAGCCGTCGCCGTGTGCGGTCACTTCCTGGGCAAAGGGGGCGAGCACGCGCCACTGGTCGAAGCTGGTGTCCTGGAACTCATCGAGCAGCAGGTGGCCCACCGAGCCGTCGAGCCGGTAGCAGATTTCGGTGAGCAGGGTTTCATCGTGGCGTGGCAGTTCGTGAGCCAGTTTGAAAGGCAGATCGCTGTAGAGCAGCAGCCGCTGCTGCTGGCGCAGGCGGGTGTAGTGACCGTCGAATCGGTGGAGCAGGTCGTAGGTGGCCTGGGTCTGGCGGTCGAGGTAGGTCAGGAGCACGGCTTTGGCGTGGGCGATCAGCGGTGTGAAAACCTCAAGCTGCGCATCGGTGACGGGTTTGCCGCTGAAGACCGGTTCGATCGGATCCGCCAGAATCTTGGGCGGCAATCCGCTGCTGAGAAATCCCTTCCAATCGCTTTGCAGGGCGCGCTGCCGGGCGTTGCCCAGGGCCTTGACCAGCGGCTTGTTGTCGGCGGCGGCAAGCAGATCCTCAAGCTGATCGATGAGCGTCATCACCTCCTCGGCGGCCAGCGGTGACGGGGCGTCGAGCTGATGCCAGTGCTCGCGCCGCGTGGTGCGGTAGGTGTCGTAGAGCGTGCCCACGATGTCATCGATGGCCTGCGTCACGGTGCGCCGGGTCTGATCGTGATGCAACCGTTTGAGCAGATCGATGAGCAGGTCCACATCCTCATCGCCGAGCATGGCCTCGATGGCCTGCAAGCGCAGCCGGGTGGCCAGGGCGTCGGAACCATCGACCAGTTTCGGATCGGGCGGCAGCTTCAGCTCGTGGCGGAAACAGGAGGCGATGCGATGAAAAAAACTGTCGATCGTCGAAACCGAAGCGCGGTGCAGCGAGCGGCAAAGGGTCTTGAGCATCTCCTGCACGCGGCCTGGCGTCAGCTCGCGGTGAGGCCCCGTCGCCGGCTTGAGCGCCTGCGCCAGGCGGGCGCGCTCCTCCGGGTTCGTGGCGGCCTCGGCGAGCCTGCGGAGGATGCGCTCGAGGATTTCACCCGCCGCCTTGCGGGTGAACGTGGTGGCGAGAATCGTGGCCGGCGCGGCATCACGGTGAAGCAGATCGAGGTAGCGATTGCTCAGTTGATAGGTCTTCCCCGAACCGGCCGAGGCGCGGATGATGATGTGCGGCTTGTCCGCGAGAGTCAGGCTTGGCGTGCTCATCGTCCGCCTCCCATCTGCCGGGTGATGGCCTCAATGATCGCGTCGCGCCGGTCGCTGTCATCCATGCACAGCGCGGAAAACTCATCGGCATATCGGGGCGCATCCCCCGGCGGCCAGAAGATGCCGGCCCGTACCGCGGCGATCACCTGCCGCGCCTTGTCGATGCCGTCTTCAATTTCACCGAGGCTCCACTCCGCCGCCTCGAAGCCGATCGATTCGAGCTTTTTGGGCAGCAGCACGTAGCCCAGTTCGATCGCGCCGGTGATGTTCAGGCTTTGGGCCAGGTGGTGATAGAGAGGCAGTTGCAGATCGATCCACCGCCTGCCCTCCTTGCCGTTTTTGCGATGGGTCTTTTCGGGGCCATCACCTGCATCGCCGGTTTTGTAGTCGATGATGCGATGGTTGCCGGTCTGCTCATGGCGATCGATGCGATCGATTCGGCCATGCACGGTGACGGCGCCGTCTTCCGTTTCGAAAACAGCTTGGGCGTCGCATTCGATCAGTTCGGGCACGATGCGCCAGCCCTGTTGCACCTGCTGCGCCTGCCACTGCGCCAGGGCGCCGAGTCGTTCCTCCAGTTGCAGCAGTTGCAGCCGGGCGGCGACAGGCGGCTCATCGCCGAGCATCTGCGCGGCCGTCTCGCGGAGGGCGTCGTGAAAAAAGGCCGCGATTTCGGGGGCGTTCCGCGAATCACGGAGATCGCTTGCGCCGAAGGTTTTCATCACGTCATGCACCATCGTGCCGAACCGCATGCCGTCGATCTCGATGGCGCGATCATCCATCGCCTCCAGCCGTTCGATGAAGCGAAGGTAGAAGCGGTAGGGGCAGGCCAGGTAATGTTTGAACCAGGTGACGCTCATTTTCTCGACGGGCTTTCGCGGCGGCTTTGGCGCGGGGATCAGAAAGCGATTGGTCCCGGCGAGGGCGAGCATCGCGTGGGCGTCCGTTTCATCGGGATGCTCCCTGGGATAAAAGCGGAGGATGCGCTGCGCCAGCGGCCGGCCTTCCTCGGTCAGCAGCAGGCGGCTGGGGGCCAGCGGTTCATCATCGTGGCCCCGGCGGCCGGCGATGATGGCGAGGAACGGCTTGCTGTGGAGCATGGCGGTCAGCGAAGCGGCATCGCGGGTGTAGCGGCGGATGTTGTCGGTCAGCCCCAGCGATTGCCGCAGGTGGTTGGGAAGGAAGGCGTCGGCGGAGGCGGACTGCGGAACGTGATGCTCGTTGAAGCCGGTGATGATCAGCGCCGGCGCATCATCGAGCATCAGCTCCAGCCAGCCGAGCAGTTCGATGGCATCGCCGCCGGGAGGCTCGGCGGCGGGCGTGGTCAGGCCGGTGAGCTGGGCGAGGGTGAGGGCGATGGCGTCGGCGAAGGAGACGATGGGCGTGGTGACATCCTGCGGATCGAGCGCGGCCTGTTCGCGCAGCCCGTCGGCGATGGCCTCAATGGCGCGGATCAGATCCGCATCATCGCGCTGCTGCGGATCGAGCGAGGCATGCGCATAAACCGCACCAAGCAGGTCCGCCATCGGCTGGGCCCACGAAGGCAGCGGCCTGCGCATCTCTAATGAGTCCGGGAGCAGGGCGAGCACCGCATCGTAAATCCGCTTGAGCCTGCGACCATCTTCCGCCTTCCCCAGCCAGCGTCCGATCTGCCGGGAGGAAAGATGCTCGCTGATGTAGCGGTCCAGCAGCGTCAGCCAGTGGTCGATGGCCCGGCGGGCGGGGCGCGTTGAGGATGAAGCGGCTTCACCGGTTTCGCCTTGGCTTTTTTCAGGTTCCGGGGGTTCCGGGGG
Source organism: uncultured Phycisphaeraceae bacterium (assembly GCA_964649195.1). Lineage (GTDB taxonomy): Bacteria > Planctomycetota > Phycisphaerae > Phycisphaerales > Phycisphaeraceae > JTS-RE9. Next base: position 15,086 of record CAZYPK010000037.1, on the reverse strand, counting down.
ATGGTCGCGGGGCAGGCGAATCGTGGCGAGCAGATGATGTTCGATGTCGGGGTGGCGAAGAAGCGAGGCGAAGTCGTCAAGCCGCTGATGGCGGACGAAGGCGGCGATGCTCTTGAGCAGCAGGCCGGGCCGCGATTGGGCGATCGGCCTGCCGCCGGCCCAGTGGGCGGGCAGGTCGGCCAGGGCGAGGGTTCGCTGCACGGGGCCGGCGAGGGTGTCATCGCCCATGCCGATGGTGATCTGAGCGGCGCGGTATCGGCCGCGCAGGGTGCGGGCGTCGGCTTCATCATCAGGTGAGCCGATGATGCGCAGCACCTGCATCGCCTGATCGCGCGGACGATTGACGATGTGAATCGCCTCATCATCCAGGGCAATGGTCCGGTCGCACCAGTGCTGCGCGATGACGCAGCCCAGTTGATCAAACCCGTCACGCTCCGATTCGGGCGCATGGACGAGGCAGGTCACGCGATCGATCACCTGCGCAAGCATCCTGCGGACCATCCCGGTGAGATCGGTCAGGGCGATGAGGATGATGTCATCCTCGCATCGGCAAAGCCGCTGATCGATGGCGCGGGCCCGGGCCATGTTCACATCGCAGCGGTCGTGGGCTTGAAGCGTTTCACGGTAGGCGTCATGGAGCGAGGCGATGGCGTGCCAGCGCGGCGAATCGTTGAAGTCGATCCGCTTTTCGCACTCGGCGATGACCTGGTCGAAGCCCAGCGACTCGGCGGCCAGTTCATCATCGAGCCTGGCCAGGTCGCGGGCCAGCGTCAGCCAGCCGACGAGGTCGCCATCATCAGGCGGCGAGGGGATGATCAGCTCCAGCGAGGCGCGGTCGGCGCACCGCAAGGCATAAGCCCGGGCGAGCAGCGATTGCAGCGGTGAAGCGACGGCCCGCTCACTGGTGTGGAGCATCTCAGGCAGCGAACCGATGGTGATGATCCGCGGCGGAACGAAGACGCCCTTCGGCTCGGTGAGCAGTTCGAGCAGCCTTCGCCCGGCCCGGGCGCCGGGCAGCACAAGGGTGACGCGGCTCATGTCGCAACCCTCGGCGTCGGCGTACCGTCGCCGAAGCCATTTCGCAGCCTCATGAAGGCAGGGCCGATCCCAACCCAGAAAAACACGCGGATCACTCATGCGGGGATTATGCCACGATTGGCGTCGGGTGGTTGAGGCTCTGCGTGGGGTGGCCGGGGCTTTGTCGGGTGGCTGGGGCTGAGTCCGCGAAGCCCCGGCCCAAGGGACCATCAGCGATCAGTTGCCTCACCTTGCTTTGTGCGCCTGGGCCGGGGCTTCGCGGACTCAGCCCCAGCCACCCGACGCAGAGCCTCAGCCCCAGCCACCCTGCGCCACAATCATTTGAAATGCTTCCCGGCGAAGTAAAGGCCGCTCCAGATTTTCAGATCGATCATGGTCGTTTCGCTTTCGCGTTTGCGCAGCCACGATTCCACGCGAGGGAGCCTGATGCGGTGCGTGGTGATCTGTTCATGTCCATCGCCTTCGCCTTCGCCGGTTTTTTTCAGGCCGGTGGCGAGGAAGAGGGTGATCACTTCATCGGACAGCCCTGCCGAGGGCGGGCCTTGGGTGATGCGTTTCATCCGCGCCGCGGTGTAGCCGGTCTCTTCGTACAGCTCGCGCCGGGCGGCGACGACGAGGGCTTCATTTTCCGTCCCTTCGATGTCACCGGCCAGACCGGCGGGCAACTCGATGATGGTCTTGTTCAGGGCGGGACGGAACTGCTCGATCATGACCAGCTCCCCTTTGTCGGTGATGGGCACGATCATGACGATGCCTGTCGTTTTGGTGCGTTGGGCGAATTCCCATCGTCCGCGCCGGACGAGCTTGATGAATCCGCCTTGATGCAGGGTGACGGTTTTGGGCGGTCGCTTGGGCATGGCGTGATGTTACCTCGCAACCTGAGTTCGGGATAAGAGCCGCGACGTAACACGTCGCGGACGTGAGCAGCCTGAAGGGGTGGCCCAATGCGCCTTTTTCTTTCAGCCTTGATCGGCATCCGGTCGTTTTGGCGTCCCATGATCCGCCGCGCGACGGTCACTTCACGCTTGTCGCTCACGTCCGCGACGTGTTACGTCGCGGCTCGCTCTTATCCCGAACTCAGGTTCGCAACCCATTTCCCGGCAGTTCGTAGAATGGTGTGATGGACTACATCATCGTCGCTATTCTCGGTGGGCTGCTCGGACTGGTCGGCGTCTTTGCCGTGATGAAACGGCGGACAGGCGCGCAGACCGCGATACAGTCGCATTCCTCCGTCATGGAGATGCGCTCGGTGGGCGAGCTGATCGTCTTCCGCGTGGTCACCAAGGAGATCGTCACCGCCAGCAAACACTGGTTCGGCAGCGTGGGGGAGAACTATCTTTCATGGTTCGTTTCGGGCAAGAAGATGGCGATGATCTTCGTGTTCGGCATCGACTTCAAATACGACCTGCGCAGCCCGTCGTTTCGCATCGAGGAATCGCCCCAGGGCGATGTCACGCTGCACATGCCGCCTTGCGAGTATGAAACGCATCTGCGCGATGTTTCCTTTTACGACGAGCAGAACGCGAAGCTGCTGCCTGGCCTGCTGCCTGATGTGATCAGCAAGGTGCTCGGCGGCGGGCTGTCGGAATCGGACAAGAACCGGCTGGTGGAGACGGCCCGAACCCAGGCCGACACCCTGGCCCGCGCCATGGTCGAACGCATGGCCCCGGAGGTCCGGCATTCGGCGGAGCAGACCCTGCGAACGCTGGCGCGAGGCTTCGGCGCCAAACGCATCGCGGTCGATTTCAGCGCATCACGCCTGGTCTCCTCCGGCAAGGCGGATGTGCAAATGCTGGAGAACCTCGATACGAACGCCTGAGCCCAATGCGATACAATGACTGCATTCATTCGAGCAATCGGCGCCATATGGCGGGCGATCTGCCGGCGGGTTCGGAAGCCGAGAGGGCAAATGACAGACAACGCCGTCGATGATCTGAAATGCGAGATTCTGCTCTTCTTTGCCACGCAAACGGAGCGCGAGCAACTTGCAAAGGGTGCAATCGAGCTTGGGCTTCCGTTCGAAGAACAGAACGATGCGCGCGTAGGCACGTATTACAGCCTCGGAACGATCGGCCCGAACCGTGTGCGAGCAGTCAGGACGCGTATGGGTCCATTCTTCCATCAGGGGTCCGCGTCGCAGGCCATTGTTTTGCGTGCCGCAACCTCGGCGACCTCCATCATTCAGTTGGGTATGGCGTTCGGGATTGATCGCCATGCACAGAGACACGGGGACGTGCTCGTTTCGCAATGGCTGTTTCCTTATGATTATCGCATTATTGAGCACGTTGCGGGTCAGGAAGGCCGGCCTGATCGCTACAATATCGATTATCGGGAAACCAAGCCGTTCTTTCCGAAGAGGTCGCTTCTCAACCTCTTTGAACGGGAGCGCAGTGAAGGAACTCACGATTTCACGGTCCACTTGGGCGGCATTTTGTCCGGCGGGTCCCGCATCTTCAGCCAACTCTATTTGCGGCATTTGCTGGCTGCGGTCACGGGTAGCGAGGGCCCCGGCGGGTACGTAGGTGGAGAGATGGAGGGAGTCGGCCTGCTCGCGGCAAGCGCGAAGTCCGAACCGATATGGGTGGTGGTGAAAGGGATATCCGATTTTGCGGATGACCAACGACACGATGAGATCGAGGGGACTCGGGCCCAAGCGTGCCTGAACGCCGTCAGATTCGTTCTCGCGGCGCTTCACAGGGCGGAAAACATACTCGCCGAACAATAGGAGTTGAAATATGTCGGACTTGGACAGCTATTTCGAGATCGACAAAGAGAAGCGCGAGAGCCATCCGCTCATTCGCCTCCTCGAAGAGCATAAAAAAGAGCCGGCGTTCGGTGAGGCTCAGATCGAGATCATTCGTCCCCGTGCCGCGCTGGGTTTCGAGCCTGCAAAACTTTCCCTGCAGTTCTTCGATGATCAGGGCCGAATGTCTGACTGCAAGACTGAGCTTTGGGACGCCGATTTGAACGACGCCCTCTTGGATCGCAAGGTTCGAGCGATCGATGAGGCCAACGAGATTCGGCGATTCGGGTTGGGCCTGGGCGCCTCGCTGCAACGTCCCGAAAACCGTTACGGCGACGGATTCTTCAGCGCGGTCCTGATGCTTGTTGTCGATCAGAGCCCGTTGGCGACAATGGCGCCGGTACGAGAGCTGAGGCCGTACATAGCAACGAACAGGCCCTATGAGGGCGGACGTTCCGCCGAAGACTGCAGCGCGATGATCCAGGCGGTGCTGCAAGATCGTTGGCTCGAATTGCGCAGGAAGCTCGAATACGACAAAACGGATGCCGAGCGCATCTTGGCGGGAGCTCTCGCTTACTACCTTGATGGGCGGTTCAGCATCACCGACGGGCGAAAACTCGGCTGGCTGAAGGTGAATTGACCGGTTTCCAAACATGACCTGGGAGCGTCCGTCGGTTTGAAACACCAAGGCGCCAAAGAGCGGTCGAGCTTGTGACTTCTCAACTCGGATGAGTGGGAGGCAGGGGGATCGGAAACGAGCCAAATGCGCCGGCATGTTGATAAACTTCGGTTTTTCCATGCCCGGGAGTGGATTTCGCTTGCCACCGTTACGCGACATGTCTTCGCAGTTGCTTGATGAGATTGCGGTGCTGCGCGCCCGCATTGCGGACCTGGAAAGAAGAGATGATGATCGCCGGGAGGCGGAGGCGGCGCTGCGCGAGAGCAGGGTGCGGCTGCGGACGGTGGTCTCCAATGCCCCGGTCGTTCTGTTCGCGCTGGATGTCAACGGCGTGTTCACCCTGTCGGAAGGGAAGGCTCTGGAATCGATCGGCTACAAGCCCGGCGAGGTGGTGGGGCGGTCGGTGTTCGATCTTTACAAGGATGTGCCGCAGGTGCGCGACGAGTGCGCCAGGGCGCTGGCCGGCGAGAGCTTCACGACCATTCTCGAACTGCCCGGCGCCGCCTTTGAAACGCGCTACACCCCGCAGCGCGATCCGATGGGGAACCTCACCGGCTGCATCGGCGTGGCGACGGACATCACCGACCGGCTGCGCGCCGAGGGCGAGCTCCGCGCCAGCGAGCAGAAGTTCCGCCTGCTGGCCCAGAACGTGCCCGGCGTCATCTATCTCTGCAAGAACGATGAACGCTACACCGTCAGCTATCTCAACGACGCGATGGAGGATCTGATCGGCCACCCGGCCCGGCGTTTCCTCGCCGATGAAATCTGCTTCAAGGACATCATCCATCCCGATGATCTGCCGGCGATCTATCGGCAGGTGGATCAGGCCGTCGCCGCCGGAAGAACCTATCACCTGACCTACCGCATGATCCATGCCGATGGCCGGGTGATCTGGGTCGAGGAGCATGGCGTGGGCGTCTTCATGGATGGCCGGCTCAAGTACCTGGAAGGGTACATCACCGACATCAGCGCCCGCATCGCCGGCGAGCAGGCCCTGGCGCAGTCGCGCGAGGAACTGGAGCGGCGGGTCATCGAGCGCACCGCCAACCTCAAGGCCGCCAACGAAAAAAGCCTCAAGGCGCAGGAGGAGCTGGCCCATGTGCTGCGCGTGGCGACGGTGGGCGAGCTCGCCGGCGGCCTGGCGCACGAGCTGAACCAGCCGCTGTCGGCGATCAACAATTACATCCAGGGCGCCAGGCGGCGCATCGAGGCGGGGAGCATCACCCCGGCCCAGTTGCTGAGCACATTTCAGAAGATTGCCGTGCAGTCCGATCGCGCCGCCTCCATTGTGCGCACGGTCCGGCAGTACCTCATCCGGCGGACCACCAGCGACACGGAGTGCGATGTGAACGAGGTGGTGCGCTGCGCGGTGCAACTGATCGAGCTGGGCGTCCGCGATCAGCAGGTGAAGATCGACCTGAGCCTGATGGACCCGCTCCCGCCGGTCGAGGCCGATGCGGTGCAGATCGAGCAGGTGATTCTGAACCTGGTGCGCAACGGCATCGAGGCGATGGAGGCGACGCCCGCCGACGCCCGCAGGATCCGCATCGAAACCAGGCGGTGCGGGGGACGGGAAGTGGAGACGGTGATCAGCGATTCGGGCCCCGGGCTGTGCGAGGAGATGATCTCGGAGGCGTTCAAGCCGTTCTTCTCGACCAAGGTCAACGGCCTGGGCATGGGCCTTTCCATCAGCCGCTCCATCATCGAGGCCCATCAGGGACGCTTCTGGTTCGGTAACATGGACGCCTCGACTTCCGCAGGCGGCGACCCTGCGGTGCGCGGCGCCCGCTTCCACTTCACCTTGCCCGTCAAGAGGAGATCACCATGACGCAACTGGCTGAAAAACCCGAAGCGATGCTCACCCAGGCCACCGTCTTCGTGGTCGATGATGATCCGGCCATGTGCGAATCGCTCTGCTGGCTGATCGAGTCGGCCGGGTTGAAGGCGAAATCGTTCGCCTCCGCCGCGGAGTTTCTGAGCGAGTACGACCCGGACCGGCCCGGCTGCCTGGTCACCGATGTCCGCATGCCCGGCATGAGCGGCCTGGAACTGCACGCCCGGCTCGCGGAAAACCGGTCGCCGCTGCCGGTGCTGCTGATCACCGGTCATGGCGATGTCCCCATGGCCGTGCGGGCGATGAGGCACGGCGTCTTCGACTTCCTGGAAAAGCCTTTCAACGACCAGGCGCTGCTCGAACGCATTCAACAGGCGATCCACCTCGATCGCCAACGGCGCGAACAGGGCCGGAGGAACCGGCAGTTTCAGGCGAGACTGGCGTCGCTCACCCCGCGCGAGCGGCAGGTGATGGACCTGGTGGTGCAGGCAAGACTCAACAAACAGGTTGCCGCCCTGCTGAACCTGAGCGAAAAGACCATCGAAACGCACCGGGCCAATGTGATGCGGAAAATGAAGGTCGCCACCGTGGTGGAACTGGTGCGGCTGGTCATGGAGCATCAGCCCCCGGCCCCCGGAGACTCCCCCGGTGATTGAGAACTTATTCCGGGTGGCTGGATCTGAAGATTTTGTCGGGTGGCCGGGGCTTCGCGGACTCAGCCCCAGCCACCCGAAACGGCTCACGCTTATCCCGAACTCAGGTGGAAAAGAACCGGCAACCCGTGCCACATCGATAGGACAAGGCGACCCCTTGGCAGTTATGTCATCAGGGGCGGCGATGGATGCGCGCGTGGATTTCCTCCTTGGGCTGCCGTTGTTCGCGTGCGATCCACAGGATTCAACCTGGTCTGACACGGCGGTCGTTGCAAAGGACGACGATCGATGGGAGTTCCTGGGATGAGCGATCGACCGACCATTTTCCTGGTGGACGACGATGTTTCCATCCGCCGAACGTTGCCGCAGGCGGTGGCGTCGCGCCACTACGAGGTGAAGTCCTTCGATTCCGCCGAGGCTTTTCTGGCCGGTTACGACGGGCATTCGCCCGGCTGCGTGATCCTCGATCTGAACATGCCTCGGATGGACGGGCTGACCCTTCAGGAGGAGATGAGGCGGCGGCAGTGGACGTTGCCGATCATTTTTCTTTCGGGCTTCGGCACGGTCGAGACGGTGGCCCGGGCGATGAAGGCCGGCGCGGTTTACTTCTACGAGAAGCCCATCGAGCCGCCGCTGCTGATCGAGCGCATCCGGGAGGCCATCGCCATCGACCAGGCCGATCGCCGCAGGCACGCCCAGCGGTTGGAGATCGATCAGCGGCTGCGTCGCCTGACCCGCAGGCAGCGCGAGGTGATGGAACTGGTGGTCAAGGGTCTGACCAGCAAACAGATCGCCGAAAAACTCGGACGAAGCATCAAGACCGTGGAGGTACACCGCTCGCAGATCCTCAGCAGGATGAACGCCCAGGGCGTGGCGGAACTGATCAACATGGTGCTGGGGAAGGGGAGTTGAGTCTGGAATCAGGAAACAGGGGACAGGAGACAGGAGACAGGGAGAAGCCCACAGCCGCTTGTGGCTTCGCTCTGATTCCTGTCCCCTGTCCCGCAGACGCGCAGCGAGGACGCTGCGGCTACGATGTCTCCTGTTCCCTGTTCCCTGTTCCCTGTTCCCTGTCCCCTATCCCCCGTCTCCTTCTCAATGCCCGTGCCCCTTCGCGCCGCCTGTCTCAAGGTAGCGCAGCAGGTCGAGAATCTCCGATTCCTTGAAGATGTTCATCAACCCCGTCGGCATCATCGAGGTCTGCCCCCTGGTGCGATCCTCGATGTCGCTCTTGAGCACCTTCCGCGGCACCGGGTTCTGCGGATTGGTCACGATCATCACCGCATCCTCGGTTTCCTCGGCGATCAATCCGAACAGCCGGTCGCCTTCGCGGGTCTCCAGAATCTGCGGTCGATATTTTTCATCGATCACCTTTGAAGGTTCCAGAATCTCGCGCAGCAGGTCTTCACGATTGCCCTTCCATTTCTTGAAAACCTCCGTGAGATCCGGTCCGACCGCGCCGCCTTCGCCTTGCAGCTTGTGACACAGGGCGCAGCCGGCTTCGTTGTAAATCGCCTCGCCGCGCTCGGCGCTGGCGCTCTTTTCGATGCCGGCGAGTTTGCCTTTGAAATCATCGAGGGTCCACATCTTCACCAGCGAGCGCGTGTTGCCCAGAGGATCCTTGGGTTCCACCGGCGAAGCGTTGAACTGTTCCAGATCCTTCACCACCACCATCACGCCATACATCCGGCGCCAGTGTCCGGGATAAGTGCAGACATAGGGATACTCGCCCGGCTCGGTCGGCGCGGTGAAGCTGAGCCGGCCGGTCTGCCCCAGTTGAACCAGTTGCATCGCGGCCAACACCTTCGGCGAGTCCGGCACAAACTGCTTCGCATGGGGATCATTGTCCGGCTGCATCGACTCGGCGGCGGCGCCGATTTCCTCGAGCGAGCCGGGCGCGACGAGGACGAAATTGTGAGGCATCACGTCGGTGTTCTGAAAAACAACCTGCACCGTTTTGCCGGCTTCCACCGCGAACCATTTCTGATCGAAGATCATCTGCTCCATCGGAGCCTTGAGCACGATGACGCGCACCCCCAGTGCGCCCAGGGCCTTGGTGATCGGCGCGGCTTTGTCAGCGGGCAGCTTGGCCGCAAGCTCATACCCCAGTTGCGTCGCATCGACGGCGGCGGGAGAGGTACGTTCTTCGGCGGGCGTCTCGGCAAGCAGTTTCACAATGGCGTCGGCGAGCGGGGCGAGATCGGTTTTGGGCCATTTTTCAGCGGGAATCCGCTTGATCGCACCGGCGGCAGCGGCGGCGCTGTCGCCTTCCTTGATCAGTCCGCTCAGCAGCGCGAAAGCCTCCGCTTCCTTGCCCGGCACGTGGCTCACCGCATCCATCGCGGCGGCGCGTGTTTCATCATCCCCGGCTTCCGCGATCGCAGTCGCGGCGGCTTCGTAGAGCGCGGTGAGGATGGCCTTGTCCTTGAGCAGCGAGGCCGAGCCGAGCAGATATCGTTGGCCGTTTTCTTTTTCGAGGGTGAGCTGCATCGCCTGCTCCGTCCCGCCATCGGCGGTCATCAGGGCCGCGTAGCCGATCTCCTTCGTCCGCGCATCGTTCGCGTCGCCTGCCAGCGCGACCAGATCATCGCGCTTGTTCAGGAGGTTTTCCTTCTTCTCGCGCAGCAGCATCGCACCCAGCTCTCGCAGCATCGCCTGCCGGGGTTCGAGCGTCTCTTCATCGGTGTCTTCATCGACGCGCACGAGTGCCGCGATCAATTCGCCCGCCGCATCGCTCTTTTTCAGCTTCACCAATGCCTCGACGGCTTCCTTGCGAAACTTGCTTTCCAGGCCCGGCCGGGTGAGCAGGGCGAAATAGATCGGGGCGTACTTGACGTGATCTGTTTTTCGCTCGAGCGAAGTGAGCTGTTTGTTGGTGAGCTGCCTGAGCTGAAACTCGACGATGCGCGGAGCCTTGTCGAGATAGATGGTCGGCGCAGGCTCGGCAGTCTTGGGTTCGTGATCGTGTTCTTCGGCAGCGAGCCGGGCCGGACCGGCCCGCTGCTTTTCCGGATCGGCAACTGCGAGCATTGCAAACGGACAGAGCAGGGCAAGCATCAGCAGCGAGGCGGTGAAGCGGTTCATCAAATCATCCTTTGCGAAGCGATGGCGAATCGGGCCGGAAATCATACGGTACAAAGGATGCGGACGTGCGGGAGTTGGGTAAGCACTCAGGGTTCAATCATCACCGCGCATGCGTTTCCGCAATTCGCGGATTCTCGCTTTGAAAGGGGGATGCGAGGCGAAGTAGGCGCCCAGTGAATCCTCGGGGTGATCGCCGCCCAGTTCCTTGAGCCTGTGCATCATCCTCACGGCGGCCTGTTCATCGAAGCCGGCGGCCCGGGCGAGTTTCAGGCCGAACGCATCGGCTTCAAACTCGTGATCCTGCGAGTAGGCGGCGGAAAGAAATCGCGAGCCGGCCTGCACCGCCATGCGGCCCAGCGCTCCGCCGATGGGGACCGCTTTGCCGGCGGTATCAACGATGGTGGCGTTGACCATTCGCTGCATGGCGTGGCCGCGCACGACGTGGCCCATCTCGTGGCCGAGGATGAAGGCCAGTTCATCGTGAAAGGAATCACTGTCGGCGCAAAGTTCGATGAGCGGCACGGTGATGTAGATGAACCCGCCGGGCAGGGCGAAGGCGTTGGGCTCGTCCATGCGGACCGCCTTGACGGAAAACCGCCGCAGCTTGTTTTTCATCCGCGCGGCAAGGGCGGCGGTCAGTTCGCCCAGCAGTTGGTTGATGGCGTCATCGCGTTCGAGTTTCGTTTCCTTCTCAAAGGCCCCGGCGATTTCGACGCCTGCCTCGTGTTCCGCCCGGATGGCATCCTCATCGCTGCCGGTGAGCGATTGGAAGATCCACTTTCCCTTCTGCACGCCCGCGCGGACGGAGCGGCCCAGGTTGTAGAAGAATCCCGCCATGGGCGTATTGTAAACCTGAGTTCGGGATAAGAGCGAGCCGCGACGTAACACGTCGCGGACGCGAGCGACAAGAATGGAGCGACCATCGCGCGGTGGATCACGGGATGCGAAAACGACCGGGCGCCGATCGAAGCTGAAAGAAAAAGGCGCGCTGGGCCACCCCTTCAGGCTGTTCACGTCCGCGACTCGTTGAGTCGCGGCTCTTGTTCCGGCTAAATGCCAACCATTTTTGCCGCCATCCTCTACACTGCGAACATGGCACAACACATCACCATCATCGGCGACGGGTCCATGGCCACGGTCTGTGCATTGCTGCTCGATGGCAACGGGCATCGCGTCACGGTCTGGGGGGCTTTTGGCGAGCATATTGCGGCGCTGATTCAGACGCGGGAGAACAAGCGATATCTGCCCGGCCACCCGATTCCCGAATCGATTCGATATACCGCTGACGATGCGACGGCTTTCAGGGATGCGGACCTGATTCTCTCGGCGGTGCCCACGCAGTATGTTCGCCGGGTGTGGGAACGACTGGCGCCGCACACGCCCAAGGATGTGCCCATCGCTTCGGTGGCCAAGGGCATCGAAAACGAAACGCTGCTGAGGCCGTCGCAGGTCATTGCCGCCGTGTTGCTTCAGCGCGCGCCCGATGCGAACAATCCCGACAAGGCGGCCCGTCCGCTGGCGGCGATCTCCGGGCCTTCGGTGGCCGAGGAACTGGCCCGTTGCCTGCCTGCGACGGTCTGTGCGGCCAGTGATGATGAAGCTTTCGCGTGCCGGCTTCAGGAGACTTTCACCACGAGCTGGTTCCGCGTCTATACCAACAGCGATCTGCTGGGTGTGGAACTGGCCGGCGCGACGAAGAATGTCATCGCCCTGGCGGCAGGCATCCTCGATGGTCTTCAGGCAGGCAACAACGCCAAGAGCGCCCTGCTCTCGCGCGGCCTGGCGGAGATCACCCGCCTGGGGCTGGCCATGGGCGCCAAGCAGGACACGTTCTTCGGCATCGCGGGCGTGGGCGATCTGGCGACCACCTGTTTCAGCCCCAGCGGTCGCAACCGAACGTGCGGCGAGCAACTGGGCAGGGGCCGAAAGCTGGAGGAAGTGCTCTCCTCGATCAACGGCATCGTCGAAGGCGTCGCGACGACGAAGTCAGTCGTGGCGCTGGCTCAGAAGTACAAGGTGGAAATGCCCATCACGCAGGCGGTGCATGAAGTGCTTTTCGAAGGGCTTGATCCGATCGAAGCGATCAGCCAACTGATGAGCCGCAAGAGCAAACCGGAGCGGATTGCGTGAGGGGGGGAAAAGTTCCGAGTTCTGAGTTCTGAGTTCCGAGTTAAAAGACAGCGGAACCGATTCGAGCCTGCATCCTTCCGCAACTCGGAACCCGGAACTCGGAACTTTCCCCCCCTTCGTGCCTTCGTGCCTCAATGCCTTCGTGCCTTCCTCTGTGGTTATTTCACTTCTTCACCACGCGCTGCTGGTTGAACATCCAATCCCACATCTCCGCGCTGTCGTAGGCCGGCGCCCAACTGTTGTGGCCGACCTTTTTCAGTTCGGTGTATTTCGGCTGTCCGCCGGCCTTGGTGATGGCCTCGATCATGTCGCGCGAGCCGCTGACGGGGACGACGTTGTCCGCATCGCCATGCCAGGCCCAGACGGGTGTTTGGGTGATCGTCTTGGCCTTGCCCGGATCACCCGCGCCGCAGATGGGGACCGCCGCGGCAAAGAAACCGGGGCGGCGGAGGATGGCATCCCACGTGCCGAAGCCGCCCATGGAGAGGCCGGTGATGTAGATGCGCCCTTCATGGATGGGATGTTCCTTGATGACCTGATCCATCGCCTTGAGGGCCAGGTCCAGGGCATCGCTGATGGGCTTCTGTTCGTAGGAGCCGTCTTTCCACGGGACATTCACCCATTGCTGGTCGGGCGGGCACTGGGGGACGAAAGCGAAGCAGTGATGCTTATCCACGGCAACCTTGCCCAGGCCTTTGCCGGGGGCGAAGAAGTGGACGAGTTGCTTTTCGTTGTCCTCGCCCCGTTCGCCTGCGCCGTGGAGGTGGATCACCAGCGGGTAGAGCCTTTCCTTTTCACCCTTCACCGGCTTGATCAGGCGATACCGGAGCGTGCGCCCTTTTTCATCCTTGAAGATGCGGGCTTCGGAGACCGGCTCAGCCGCGTGAGCGGCGGCGGCCAGGAACAGCATGATGAAAAACGCGAGGGATGGGCGGTGAGACATAAGACCTCGAAGTTGTGAGAAGGGCAGGGGCGGAGGGCGGAGGGCAGGAATGTGAAATTTCAAATTTGAGATTTGAGATTTCAGATGTCCAACACTTGACCTTTGACTTCTGACAGGGCCGGCGCATATGGGAGGGCGAAGCTCCCGATTCCGGGGGTGAGCCGTTCTTCATGAGGCATCAAAGGCCGAGTGAAGAAACTCGCGCCTTGCACTGCCGATAGCTGGCAGTCCTCCGATAGTCCTCCGCGCGAGTTCTGTTTCCTCAGCCTGCGGACAGGCTTCGTCAACAAACGGCTCGGCGGGAGCCTCGCCCTCCCGGAGCCTCGCCCTCCCGAAGTTTCGCTCTCTCGAAGTCATATGCTTCAGAAATCGAACAGGCCGCGTCCGGTGCGGAGGGGGGGCGGGTTTTTCGGTTTTTCCTTGGTGTCGGGGAGGTGTTCGATCACCGGCGGGGCGACGGCTGCACCCACGGGCAGACCGGCACCCAGCACGCGCCAACTGCTGATCGAACTCGTTGTGTTACCCGCGGGCAACTCCGCTTCAAATTTCAGCCAGCTTCGGGCATCCGCTTCTTTGGGAAATTTCAAACGCCACTGACAGCTGATTTGTCCCTCGGCGCTGATGCCCTGGATGACAAATGCAGCATCTTTGAGCTGGAAGTTGGAGCCGTTGTAAGCGGAAATTTTCAACACGAGGTTCTGTTCGCTCTGCAAGATTTCAGCGAGTGTGTCTTCGAGAAGCGTAAGGTTGGTGATGTGAGTGTCAATCGGCTGGACCTGCCAGCAGATGCTGGAGGTCGAGGTCCAGAGTTCGGAAGGGATGGCCAGTTGCACCGGTCGGGGTGCCTTGCCATCGATCAGGAAATAGGGCCGCTCGAAGCGGGCGTAGATGCGATCCTCATCATTGACCAGGGCGATGGAGACCAACGCCGACGCGACGCCCTGGCTGACGACCTGGGCCTTGAACACCTGCTGGCCGCTGTCGCCCGGCTCGCGCACCTCGTTGATCAGCAGCACGCGATCGCCGGCGGCGGGGTGGCGGTAAGGCTCGTTGACCGGCTGCCAGGCGTCGATGCCCAGCGGCAGGGCGGGCAGGCGCAGCGTGGCGGGCGGCGGGATGACGGCGGCCTTGTCCTTGTCGGGAGCGATCGCCGGGTTGCCGCCATCCTTGGAGACGAGGGTCTTGTCCTTCATCGAATCAGGTGGCTTGGTCGTTGAGCCATCCTTGGTGAGATCCTTCGCGGGATTGGTGGCGGCATCCTGTGAGCCATTCTTGTTGTCGGGGTTGTCGGGATTGATGACGACGGCGCCATCCTTGGCCGGCGGGGTGTCGCCGCCGATCATGTTCATGAGCACCACCACGCCGATCAGCGCCGCGATGCCGACGCCCGCACCCACGGCCAGCGATTTGTTGCGACGCTTGTCGGCCAGGTGCTGCGCCAGCTCGCCGCCGGTCAGCCCCGGCTTGCCCGTGATGATGGGCTGGGCCTTGGGCTTTCGCTTTCGCACCGCATCGGCACGCCGCGTGGCCTCGGCGGCAAGCTCGGCGTGATCCTCGTGAAGCTCAAACTCCGGCATCGGCCCCGCTGCCGCGGCAGGCACCGGTTCCTCCTGTGGCACGGGGGCCACCTTGAAAAGATCCTCATCCCCCTCGGTGCGCAGCTTCACCTGTCGCTTGACATCCTCGACGCGCAACTGCACCGGCGTGTTGCAGACCGGGCAGACCATCACCGCGCCGATCCGGGCGAAGACCGACTTCTCGACGTGGTTGCAGGATGAGCAGGTGACTGAATACATCATGGATGAACCCACACTTTAGCAGCGCGGCGGTTGCATGGCCAGATGGCGGCAGGTGGTTGAGGCTGAGGCTTTGCGTCGGGTGGCTGGGGTTGAGGTCAATAATAATAATAGCCGATGCCGCTCGTGTAGATGAGCGATCGCTGGCGGATTTCGGAGCTCGGGCGGCTGATGATGTGGCCGTCG
>CAZYPK010000036.1:0-36286 GCA_964649195.1 uncultured Phycisphaeraceae bacterium | reverse complement strand
GTCGCGCGATCCGACGCGACGTGTGGGAATTGAAGTCGAAAAGTTCTCAGGCTCCGGGCGGGGCTTAATCCCGAACTCAGGTCATATGCTTTTACCCTGGCCGGTCGCCGTCAACCAGGGGAATCGCGAAGCCGCAAGCGGCTTGGACGTGAGGTTGTTCACCTCCCCGCTTCCCACCGTCCTGCTTCCGGTCGTTTGGCCAGTTGCTTGAGTTTGCCGATTTCATCGCGTTGGCGTGATTTTGGAGTGATGGCGGGGGTCATTTCCAGCTTCACGCCGCCGATGATGTAGGCGCCGGTGCGGTAGTGCGCCATCGTGTCCGCCTCTCGAACCACCGGCACCTTCGCCACCGGATAACCTTCGCGCGACATGGCCCAGCGCAGGTCCCAGCCGGTTTTGTCGTGCAGTCGGTCCTGCCGAATCAGCGAGGCGAGCAGGGCCAGGTCGGTGATGTTCCAGAGGTCGGCGAAGGCGGGGATCGCCTGGGCGAGTTGCGGAAAATGGCGGGTGAACAGCTTCGCGTAACCGGCGGTGCCGGGCGTGGCGGGGGCGTCGCTGAACGGGTCGCCGCCGGCGCGGAGTTCGAGCGACTGCCCGCGAATCTCGAACGACAGGCCATCCTCGGACACCAGCAGCGGCTCGTAGCCGGGCATGAGCCAGAGGCGGTTGAACTGCATTTTTTCGTGCTGATTGGTGTGCCTGACCGCGGCGACGGGCGACTCGTCGATGCCCATCGCCAGCCGCTTGAGCAGGTAATCCGCCTCGACGCAGACATATGCCACGCGGGTCTCCGGCGCCACGCCGAGGATGCGCACCGTCTGCGGGCCGATGCTGCCGGCAAGCAATCGCGACTTTTCATCCCGGCTCAGCTTGCGGTTGGCCGGGGCCTTGAGAATCTCCTCCACCTTGATCATCGCATCGCGCGGCGGATCGATCGAGCAGCCGATGGAGCCGTCGCGCGTGCCCGGCCCCAGGGTTCGCAAGGCGACGACCAGATCATCGAGCCGCAGCACCGGCCGCCCGGTGCGCAGGCCCACCGGACGCGCCGGCTGCGCCGCATCATAAGGCTCCGATTCGCCGGCGATGACCAGGTCCTTTTCATCGGGATAAACGAACACGTACCGGAGCTTGGTCATGCCGCCCAGGTATTGAATCTCCTGCGGAATCTCCTGGCCCTGATCGACGGCGTTTTTCGCGGCGGCGAAAAGACGAGGCAGGGAGATGTAAGTCAGGCGGTCCTTCGGGCCGGTGGCGCGGGCCTGCTGCTGCGCCTTGGCGAGGGCGGCTTTTCGCGCGGCAAGCGCCTTGGCGTCGCGCGTGGGCTGCCGAACGGTGATCAGACCCCGGGCATCGATCACCACCCCGGCCACGAGCAGATCATCAGGATCATCCACCTGCCCGATCACAGGCGACGCCATCGCAAGCAGCGCGATCAAGCGGCAAAGCCACGGGAAGTGACGGCGGGGCATGGCGGTGAACATCATCGACCTCGCAGGCAAGAGGGAACGGAGGAAGTCGAAGCGGATGGAGCCGACGGTGAGAAATCGCACGGGTGACGCTTTCCATCATACCATGCGGAACATTGAAAAAAGTAACCTTGGGTGGCTGGGGCAGGGCAATCGCATGTGGCCGGGAGGGCGAGGCTCCTGGTTCCGGGGGCGGGCCGATCCGCTTTCGAGGCCCGCCGCGGGCCGATGAAAGCGGAACTGGTGCGGAAGATGAGCAGTTCAGGGAGAGTGCAAGGCGCGATTTTCTTCACTCGGCCCTTGAGGCCTCGTGAAAAACGGCTCGGCGGGAGCCTCGCCCTCCCGCCCAAGGCTACATGCGCTTGCCCCAGCCACCCGAAGCGGACTCAACGAGTCGCGGACGTGACCCCCGGAACAGCCTGAAAGGGTGGCCGAATGCACCTTTTTCTTTCAGCCTCGATCAGTGCCCGGTCGTTTTCGCATCGCGTGATCCGCTGCGCGATGGTCACGCCATTCTTGCCGCTCACGTCCGCGACGTGTTACGTCGCGGCTCGGGTTCACATCCATGAAAAAAGCAACCCGGCACGCGGGGCGCGCCGGGTTGCAGGAGGTTTTTGACTGCGAACGACGGGGGTTTGGCAACTCGTGTTAAATGAGGTCGGAAGTCGGAGCGAAGCCGCAAGCGGCTGTGGGCTTCTTCACGGTCTCCTGTCTCCTGTTCCCGACCTCTGACCTCTTTTGTTACAGCGCGTCGTTGTCCTTTTCACCGGTGCGGACACGGGTGACGCTGTCGAGTTTATAGACGAAGATTTTGCCGTCGCCGACCTTGCCGGTGCGCGAGGCGGAGATCACGGCTTCGAGGGCCTTGTCCTTGTCCTCGCTGCGGACGGCGATCTTGAGCAGGATCTTGGGCACGAAGCCCACGTCCATGCGTCCGCCACGGTAGCGTTCGGTGTGACCTTTCTGTTTGCCGAAGCCTTTGCACTCCAGGGCGGTCACACCAAAGATGCCCATTTGCGTGAGCTTGGCTTTGATGCCGTCCAGCGAGCTTGGCTTCACCACTGCTTCGATCATATGCATGACACACTTTCCTTTCGTTGGGTTCGTGTTTCGAGTTTCGAGTTCCGGGTTTCGCTTCAGCCCCGCCCGGAAGGGCGCGGGCCAGGGCGTGAACTCTGAACAGCCCGTCATCGTTTACATTGAATCATAATCTGACGAATCTTCGTGCCATCAGGGGGCGGGCAGCCATCTGCCCGCCCCTTGGCCCGCGCCCTTCCGGGCGGGGCTGAGGCGGGAGTTGAGGCAAGCCTCAGATTTCGCGGGCGTGGTAGCTCTTGATGTAGGTCTGCTGGAAGTCGGGGTAGGCCGACATGTCGTGCTCGCCCAGATCGAGACCTTCGATTTCCTCTTCGCTGGACACCCGCAGGCCGATGGTGGCTTTGATGATGGAGAAGACGACGAAGGCGAAGACGAAGGCGGTGGTGATGCCGGCGAAGGCGCCGATGGCCTGCTTGACGAGCTGCCCGCCGTCGAACCCGCCGGAGAAGGCGACGGCGAGGGTGCCGTAGATGCCGCAGACGCCGTGAACGGAGATGGCGCCGACCGGGTCATCGATCTTGAGCTTGTCGAAGAAGAGGACGGAGAAGTAAACGATGACGCCGGGGATCATGCCGCAGATGACGAAGGCGCCCAGCCAGTGAGGGACATCGGGACCGGCGGTGACGCCGACGAGTCCGGCGAGGATGCCGTTGAGGCTCATGGAGAGGTCGGGCTTGCCGCCGAGGATCCAGGTGACGCCCGCCGCGGAGAGTCCGCCGCCCGCCGCCGCCATGGCGGTGGTGACCAGGACATAGGAGACGCCGCCCGGATCAGCGGTGAGTTCGGAGCCGCCGTTGAAGCCGAACCATCCGAACCAGAGGAGGAAGACGCCGATGGTGGCCAGGGGCATGGAGTGACCGGGGATGGGCTGGACGGTGCCGTCCTTGGCGTACTTGCCGATGCGGGGTCCGAGGATCAGTGCGCCGGCCAGGGCGCCTGCTCCGCCGACGCCGTGTACCAGCGTGGAGCCTGCGAAGTCGGCAAAGCCGAGGGTTTCCAGCCAGCCGCCGCCCCACTTCCACGAGCCGACGATGGGGTAGAGGATGCCGGCGAAGAAGACGGTGAAGACGAGGAAGGGGAGCAGCTTGACGCGCTCGACCATGGCGCCGGAGACGATGGTGGCGCAGGTGGCGCAGAACATGCCTTGGAAGAGGAAGTCGGTCCAGACGGTGTAGCCGCCATCGTAGCCGGGGCCGATTTTGTCGGCGAAGTAGGCCGCCGTGTTGGTGTCTCCGTTGTAGATGCCGCCGCCGTCGATGCCCAGGCCGAAGGCGAAGATGCCGTCGATCTTCCAGTTGTCGCCCGGATACATGATCATCCAGCCGCAGATGGCATAGACGATCAGGCCGATGCAGGGGATCATGGCGTTCTTGAAGAGGATGTTGACCGTGTTCTTCGCCCGGCAGAGGCCGGACTCGACCATCGCGAAGCCCAGGTGCATGATGAACACCAGGAAGGCGGCGATCATGATCCAGAGGTTGTTGGTGCGATACTCGTTGAGGTTGACGAGGTTGACGGTCCAGCCTTTGTCCTCTTTCGGGTCTTCATTGGTCTCGTCTTTGATCTCGAAGAAGTAGAGGTCGCGCAGGCCGGAGGGAATCTCATTGTTGAGTTTTTCCATTTCGGCGGTGGCTTGTTCCTTGGTGAACTTGGGTGCTTCCGGCTCGGCGGCTGCTGCCGGGGCCGGGGTTTCAGGGGTGGCCGCCGGGGTATCGGTCTTCGGGGCCGGATCATCTGCATAAGTCGGCAGTGGAGACAGCGTCCACGCGCCGACCAGGCAGAGCAACAACGACAAGTGCTTCATCCAACGTTTCACAATGGACCTCCTCGAGGGGGTGGGGGATTGGTCGCATGAGCCGGACAGCCCGGCGTTCAGGCACGGGACGGAGAAATGCAAGCGCAGTGCCAAAAGATCGGGCAGCCGGTTGCCGAATCCGGTAAAGACAATGGAATCAACGCTTTAGATTGTTGTTTTGTTAGGCGAGACGGGAAAGGAAGGCGGGCAGATGGTGTGCATGACAAATGAATACTGCCTGTTTATTAAGCAACAGGGAATCTGAATAACCCCCCGGATACCCCCGGATACTCCCGGATACCCCCGCGATGTACGTTGCTACGCCGCAAGCGGCTTGGATGCGTTTTGAAATAACCATTAAGTAATAAGTATTAAGTCATAAGCATTCGCCTTTCCTCTTCCCCCGCAAAAATCCACTATCCTTCCCGCATGGCTACTCTTGCCGCCTGGCTGCACAACATCGATCCGTTCGCCGTCAAGTTTCCCGATGGGTTCGTCCTTGAAGGCATCCGCTGGTATGGCCTGGCTTACCTGGCCACCTTCGCCATCGGGTTTCTCCTCGTGCGGCGGATCGCCAGACAAGGCCGAACCACGCTCGTGCCCGCCGAGACGATGGACTTCGTCATCACCGTCGCCATCGGCGTCATCCTCGGCGGCAGACTCGGCTACGTCCTCTTCTACAAGCCCGCACTCCTCAAGGAACTCTCCGACACCTTCCCCTACTGGGGCGTCTTCCAACTCAACAAAGGCGGCATGTCCAGCCACGGCGGCATGATCGGCGTCGGCGTTGCCGTGTGGTGGTACGCATGGCGGAGAAAGCGGCCAGCGATCAGCCATCAGCTATCAGCCAAAGACGAAGCTGTCAGCCATCAGCCGTCAGCTATCAGCCAAAGGCAAAAGGCAAAAGACAAACACACTGCCGCTGCTCCTGCCTCTGCTCCTGCCCCTCACTCCTGGCTTCATTTGTTTGACTTTGCTTCCTTCACCGCGACCGTGGGGTTTTTCTTTGGCAGGCTGGCCAACTTTGTGAATGCTGAACTGTTGGGAAGACCTTGCCGTGCCGATCTGCCCTGGGCCGTCAAGTTTCCGCAGGAGCTGCACGACCTGTCCAACCAATGGCTGGTCACGCGGAATCCGCAGGACATGCTCGCCCTCACCCCGGCGGTTGAAAACCTGAACATCACTGCGGAAAAGTGGACGCAGGCCATCGCCTCCACGGACACGGCCTTCGTCGATCGAACCATCGGGCAACTCATTCACGCGATCCAGGAAGGCGGCTCGCGCGGCTCGCTCATCGGCGACATCGTCGCCCCGCTGCTGACGCCGCTGCATCCCTCGCAGCTTTACGCCGCCGTCACCGAAGGGCTGATCGTTTTTCTCGTGCTGATGATCCTCTGGCTCAAGCCGCGCAAACCGGGCGTCATCACCGCGACGTTCGGCGCGCTCTACGGCGTCATGCGGATCATCAACGAGTTCTACCGCACGCCCGACGCCCACATCGCCGACCAGGAATTCGCCGCGCTGCAACTGACGCGCGGGCAGCTCCTCAGCGCGGCGCTGACGCTGGCCTCAACCGCGCTGCTGATCTGGTGCGCCAGGCGCGACACCCCGCGAATGGGCGGCCTGCTCAAGCCCCGTTGAGCCGGGGGGGGGCCGAGAGAGCCGGGGGGGGGGGCTGGGGCTGAGTCCGCGAAGCCCCGGCTGATCGCGCGGCAGGCGTGTGATGGCGATCAAAGATGGTTTGTCACAGCAAGGCGCACCGGGCCGGGGCTTGCGCAAAGCCTTGCGACTTTCAGCTTTCAGCCGCTTGCGGCTTCGCTCTGACCTCTGTCCCGCAGACGCGCAGCGAGGACGCTGCGGCTATCAATAAATCTCAAATCTCTGTCCCCTGTCTCTGCTTCTGCTCCTGCTCCTGCCCCTGCCCCTACCCGCCCCTGCACACTCTTTCACCATCTTTTCACCGGCTGGCACATAAATTGATGGTGACGTGTGTATTCCTTGTGATCGCACTTGCCAAAGGACTTACATGATGCTTTAATATGCACATCATGGGACGCTCTGAACAAGAATTAGACATACTCGAAAAAATAAGCCAAATCCTTGGCGGTGGCCTTGAGCTAAGCCAAGTGTTTCAACATGCCATGGCCTTGCTCAGCGATCGGCTCAACATTCAGCGGGCCTCGCTTGCCCTTTGGGACGATGCCATCGGTCAGGCCCGCACCATTGCAGCCGTGGGACTGAGCAAAACCGAAATGGAACGCGGTCGCTATGGCCTGGGCGAAGGCGTCACCGGGCGCGTCCTCGCCAGCGGGGAGCCGCAGATCATTCCCGATGTCAGCCGGCATGGCGAGTTCCTCAACCGCACCGGCAGCCGCGATCTGGCCGGCAAGCCTTCATCCGAAGGGGCCGCCCCCATCAGCTTCATCTGCGTTCCCATCAAGGAAGGCGACCGCGTCGTCGGCGCCATCGCCATCGACAAGCCTTACATCGACGAACTGCTGCTGGCCTCCGATGCCCGCCTGCTCTCGATCATCGCAGGCTCCATCGGCCAGACCATTCGCATTCATCATCTGATGCAGCGCGAGAAGGATGAACTGCTCGCCGAGAATCAACAGCTGCGCGACAACCTCCACACCAAATACAAGTTCGGCAACATCATCGGCTCCAGCCAGGCCATGATGGATGTGCTGGCCACCATCGCCCAGGTCGCCTCCTCCCGCGCCACCGCCCTGCTGCTGGGTGAAACCGGCGTCGGCAAGGAACTGATCGCCAAGGCGGTACACTTTAATTCCCCCCGCCGCGACAAGCCGATGGTCCGCGTCAATTGCGGCGCGCTCTCGCAGCAACTGCTCGAATCGGAACTCTTTGGTCACATCAAAGGCGCGTTCACCGGCGCCGTGAAGGACAAGATCGGCCGCTTCGAAGCCGCCGACGGCGGCACGATCTTCCTCGACGAAATCGGCACGCTCGACATGCAGCTTCAGGTGAAACTGCTGCGCGTGTTGCAGGAGCGCGAGTTTGAGCGCGTGGGCGATCATCGAACAGTGAAGGTCGATTGCCGGGTGATCGCGGCAACCAATCTCGATCTGGAAGAGGAAGTCCGCAAGGGCACCTTCCGCGAGGATCTCTACTATCGCCTGAATGTGGTGACGATCAACATTCCGCCGCTGCGCGCTCGCCGCGAGGATATTCCGCGTTTGATCGATCATTTTCTCGATCGGTACAACAAGGAAAACAACCGCGACCTGCGCAAGATCAGCCGGGATGTGCTCAACACGCTCTTGCGTTATCCCTGGCCGGGTAATGTGCGCGAGCTCGAAAACGCGATGGAGCGCGCGGTGGTGCTCAGCAGCGGCGAAGAGTTCACCGAAGACCTGCTGCCGCTGCAAATCCGCATGTTCGCCCACCAGGTGCGCGGCAACACCGCCGACGAATCGATCGAAGCCCAGGCCGGCAAAATCGCCCGCCACGCCATTCAGCAGTACCAGACCCAGGAAGGCGAAATCTATTCGCTGGTCATCAACGAAATAGAACGGCAACTCATCAGCGAAGCCCTCTCCCACAACGGCGGCGTCAAGACGCGCACCGCCGACTTCCTGGGCATCAACCGCAACACGCTCAACAAGAAGGTCAAGGACTACCACATCGACACAAGCGAGGATTGACCCGAGCCGCGACGTAACACGTCGCGGACGTAAGCAGCCTGAAGGAACGGACATCGCGCAGCTGATGAAACGCCTCGAACAGCGTGAGTCTTCAGGCTGTTTTCGAGGTCTCACATCCGCCGCGCGATTTTCCGCTCCTTCAGGCTGCTTACGTCCGCGACTCGTTGAGTCGCGGCTCGCGTTTATCCCGAACTCAGCCTCACCGAATCTTCGCATCCGGCAACGCGGTCTTGATCCCTTCATCGATCGGCATGCGATCAGGCGCCGCGCCGGCCTCGCGGATCAGCTTGGCGAGTTGCGCTTTCAGCTCCACAATCCTGGCTGCGTGAACGGGATCATCGATCAGGTTCTTTCGTTCTTCGGGATCGTTTTTGATGTCGTACAGTTCCGCCTTGTGACGATCGGGGGAGCCGTCGCCGTGCGGGTAGCGGATGTATTTGAACTCATCGGTGCGGATGCCGCGCACGTTGGGCGTGTAGGGGAATTGTTTTTCGTAGTTGTATTCGTAGTACCACGCGGTGCGCCAGCCTTTTGAATCGCCCTGCACGACCCGCTTCCATGACTGACCGTGAATGTTCTTCAGCGGCGGCGCATTGCACAGATCGAGAATGGATGGCGCCATGTCCGTCACCAGCACCTGGTCATCCACCGGCAGAGGCTTGATGATCTCTGTGCGAACAGTCTGCGGATTCTGCGGCTTGCGCAGCCCCGGATAGCGCACCACCAGCGGGATGCGGATGCTCGCCTCGTGCATCGTGCGCTTGTCCACCATGCCGTGCTCGCCGTTGAGCAGGCCGTTGTCGCCCATGAAAATGAAGATGGTGTTGTCGAGCTCGCCCATCGCTTCGAGCTTCGCATACAGCCGTCCGATGCTGTCATCCACGCTCTGAATCGTGCCCCAGTAGGCCCGCGTCATCGCCGCGAAATCCTTCACGGCTTCCGGGCTGCTGTCGGGAAATACTTTGCGGTAATCAAAGAGCGGCCCGTAGATGCCATGCCACGTCGTCAGCCGCTGCTTGATCCAGTCCGGCTTGCCCTCCAGCTTGAACGCGGTGTCGGGGTACTCGATTTTCACATCATCAAAGCTGTGTTCGTACTTCGGTTCGGGAAAGTAAAAACTGTGCGGCGCCTTCTGGCCGACCATCAGCAGGAACGGTTTTCGCGTTTCACTCCTGCTTCCCTTGCGCCCGCTTTCAAGCCAGTCGATGGCCATGTCGGTGACGACATGCGTGTAATAGCCCTTGACGACCTCGCGCTTCGTGCCGTTGAGATTGAACTCGGTATCGAAGTATTTGCCCTGCCCTTTGTGGGTGACGAACCAGTCGAACCCGGGGCGCGGTTCATCGTTGTCTTCGCCCATGTGCCACTTGCCGATGTAGGCCGTGTCATAGCCGACGGATTGGAGGACGCGCGGAAAGCTGGGCAGTTCCCTGGGATATTCGGTGAAGTTGTTGACCACGCCATGCGAGTGGGCATAAAGCCCGGAGAGGATCGAAGCGCGGCTGGGCGAACAGAGCGAGGTGGTGCAAAAGGCATTGCGAAAGAGAACGCCTTCGCGGGCCAGCCGGTCAATGTGCGGCGTCTTGAGATGCGGATGACCGGCAATGCCCAAACAGTCCCAGCGCAGATCGTCGCAGAGAACGAACACGACATTAGGCTGACGTACAGGCGATGCGTTTTGAGTGGTCGAGGCGCAACCTGTCGCCAGCAATCCAAACAGCGCGGCAGCCAACATCGATGTGATTCGTCTCATGAAAGACACTCGCAGAAGAGGGAACGAGAAAAAGAAACCCACGCACTTCGAGTGCGTGGGCTTGGAGTTTACATTGCTCTGTTGAAAACATCCTGATTTCACGTTCAAGCCCGATGGCGAGTCCGCGAGCCGTCGGGGTATTCCGTGGCTGATACCCCGACGGCTCGCGGACTCGCCATCGGGCTTGGTGTTTTCAACAGACCAATTTTACATCATCATCTCAATCATCAAAATGCCCCATTTCATTCATTACGCAAAGCTCTTCACACCCGTCTTCTCCCACCTGCCGGTCTTGGCGCTCTTCAAAATCGCATCGCACACCTTCTGCGTCTCGAGCGCGTCCTTGAAGGTCGGGTGGCAGGGTTTGTTTTCATCGAGCGACTTGAGGAAGTCGGCGACATGATGCACGAAGGTGTGCTCGTAGCCGATCTGGAGGCCGGGCACCCACCAGGCGCCCTGGTAAGGCTGATCGCCGTCGCTCACATGCACGTTGCGCCAGCCGCGCACGATGCCCTGATCCTTGTGGTCGAAGTATTGGATGCGGTGCTGGTCGTGCAGGTCCCACGCGATCGAGGCGTGCTCGCCGTTGATTTCCAGCGTGTCCTTGGCTTTGTGGCCGCGGGCGTAGCGGGTGGATTCGAAGACGCCCAGCGAGCCGTTGGCGAACCTGCACATGAAGATGCAGGCGTCGTCGATGCCGACCTTTTCGACCTTGCCGGTGAGCGTGTGCTTGCGGGCCTTGATGAAGGTTTCGGTGACGGCGGAGACGGAGACGATCGGGCCGTTGATCCACATCGCGCTGTCGATGCAATGCGCGAGCAGGTCGCCGGTGACGCCGGAGCCTGCGGATTTCACATCGAGTCGCCAGAGTCCCGCGCCGCCCTGGGGCAGATCGGCGCTGATGGTCCAGTCCTGAAGGAACTGGCCGCGGTAGTGGAAGATTTTTCCCAGCCGGCCTTCATCGACGAGTTGCTTGGCAAGCGTCACCGCAGGCACGCGGCGATAGTTGTACCAGACCGTGTTGGCGACCTTCGCCTTCTCGACGGCCTTGACCATCTCGACGCCCTGCTTGGTGTTCAATGCCAGCGGCTTCTCGCAGAGGATCATCTTGCCCGCCTTGGCGGCGGCGATGGCGATCCGGGCGTGCGAGTCGTTGGGCGTGCAGATGTCGATGGCATCGATGTCATCGCGCCTGACCATTTCGCGCCAATCCGTTTCGTAACTCTTGTAGCCCCACTTTTTCGCAAACGCCTTGGCCGACGCTTCGGTGCGGGCGCACACCGCTTGCAGCACGGGCACATGCGTCGTGTCGAAGAAGTTGATCGCCTTGCGGTAGCCGTTGCTGTGCGTGCGGCCCATGAAGCCCGCGCCGATGAGGCCGATGCGCACCGGCTTCTTGCCTTCGGTGGAAATGCCCAGCGTGCTGGCGGTGCATTGTGACGCAGGCTTGCCCTTGGTCGCGCCGACGGTGTAGCCCGCCGCCTCGCGGACTTCGATCATCTTGCTGAGGATGGTGTTCCATGTCTTCTGCGTTTCGAGCACCTTGTTGGGGAACATGCAGCCGTCCCAGCAGATGTGTTTGATCCCGCGCTGGGCCGCGCCTTGCAGCCAGTATTTGGAACAGGCGGCAATGTCGAGCTTGCCCTTGGGGTCATCGGCCTGGCAGTGCTTGCCGGTCTTGTCGTGGCTGCCGGTGCCGTGGACTTCGCCGTCGTTTTGTGCCACATGAAAATCAATCGTCCAGGGACGCAGCGCATCGGTCATGGTTTTGTAGGCCGCCCAGAACTCGGCCTTGGA
Source organism: uncultured Phycisphaeraceae bacterium (assembly GCA_964649195.1). Taxonomy (GTDB): domain Bacteria; phylum Planctomycetota; class Phycisphaerae; order Phycisphaerales; family Phycisphaeraceae; genus JTS-RE9. Next base: position 24,712 of record CAZYPK010000036.1, on the reverse strand, counting down.
GTAGCCGGGCTTGAGCAGTGCGTGGCTCTCGGCGTTGTAACCCATGAGGTAGAGATAGGTGTGCGCCAGGTCCGCCTGGAAGCCGACGACGCCTTTCATGTCAACCGTTTCGAGCAGCTCGAGGACGTTCTTCCACGAGTGCATCGCCGCCCAGCAGATTTCGCCCTCGGCCGCCAGACGCTCGCCATGAGCCGCGGCAACCTTGCCCGCCTCGCGGAAGGTGGCGGCGATCTTCTTCGTGTTCGCCTTCGGGTTGCTGTCCCATGCCGCTGCGGGAGTCGCCGAGTCGATGCGGATCACGCCATACTGGCGCACACCATGCCTGTTGAGAATCCCCGCGATCCGGCAGGCCTTCTCCACCGCCAGCACGAACTTCTTCTGATCCGCCTTGCCACCCATCGCCGACGCCCCGACCGTGCCCGGCCAGACCGGCGCCACCAGCGAGCCGACCGCCAGACCGTAACCGGCGATCTTGTCGGCCATCTTCCTGATCTCATCCTCGCTGCCATCGGGATCGGTGTGCGGATGGAAGAGAAAAAGATCGACGCCCTCGAACTTCCGCCCGTTCACTTCCGCCTTGGCGGTGAGCTCGAGCATGCGATCGAGGCTGATCGGCGGATGATCGGTGCCCGGCTCCTTGCCGACGAGACCGGGCCACATGGCGTTGTGCAGTTTCGGATAGTTGTGGGACATGAACAAAACCTCCTGTGCGAGCCGGGCCGTGTCGGCCCGATGTGAATGGAACCAAACTCAAAGCCGTCACCACCGCCCTTACCGAGGGTGGGTCTTGGCGAAAAAACTCGAAACAGGAGCCTCGAAACCGGGCAGATCCATGCCGCCGTCGATCGTCTGCCCGGCATGGAGCAACACCGGACGATCGCCGGGGCGATGAATGGTCACCGTCTCGAATTCCGCATCGACGAGCCATACCTGCGCAACATTCGATCGCAGAAACAATCGCACCTTCTCGGCAATGCCCTCCTGAGTGTCCGAAGGCGAAAGAATCTCGACCGCCAGCACGGGCGGACCGTCAAACCATCGCCGATCCACGTTCCGCAGGTGTTCTTTTCCGAACAGCGCGACATCAATCCCGACAACCGTTTCCGGATTCTCGGAAAGCCGGCAGCGCACCTCGCCGGAGGCCGCGACCCCTGCAAACTGCGTTTGCCCTTCGAGCCAGTTGAGCAGCAACTGACCGACCTTGATTTCGACCGAGCTGTGCCAGCGATTACGCGATGTCATGTGTCCGCCCTCATTGCCGCCGCCCTCGATCGGCTCGCCAAACTCGCGGACCACGCCCTCCCAAAGCTCCCGCGTCACGCCTTCGGGCTCGGGCGGCAGGCGCAGAAACTCCTCCGCGGTCATCGTGCCGGGCTTGCGAATCGGGGAAACCATGGCGAAAGCTCCGAAGATCGGGTCGAGCGTGAAAAAACGCCGATGAAAACGGCTTATGCACGCGAATGACCGGGTGAAAAGAATGAAGAAACCGGTTCGCTGAAACCGGGCAGGTCCGGATCTCCGGAGATGGTCTGGGAAGAACCAAAGAGGCAGGGATCAACGCCGGGACGATGCACGGTGATGGTGTGAAAATCGGTGTCCACCATCCACACCTGCTTGACGCCTGCTTCGAGATAGACCCGTATCTTCTCCGTCACGGCTTCCTTCGTGTCCGAAGGCGAAAGAATCTCCACCGCCAGGATCGGCGGGCCGCCGAAGCCGTCCGTTTCCTTATCCACCGCACCCATATGCTCGGAGCCGAAGAAGGCGACATCAATGCCCACCACGGTGGCGGATTCGGTGGAAAGCCGGCAACGCGCCTCGCCGGCGGCGACCACGCCCTTGGCACCCGTCCGCTTCTGCCAACCGAGCAGCAGATACGAGATCAAGGCTTCCGTCACGCAATGCCGGCGATTTCTCGTCGTTGTGTCACGCTCCCGGATGTTGCCGTGAATCAACTCGCGCGTCATCCCCTCCGGCTCCGGCGGCAGGGCCATGAACTGGGTGATGGTCATCGGCTGAGTCCGCGTCATCTGTGCAACCATGAAAACCTCCGATGAGTCATGCTATCACACACCGGTCACGCACCGGGGCGAGTACGCCCCGGCTCGCTTACCTGCTGCCCGCGTGCTTCGGGGCCTGCGGGTTCACTTCCGGGCCGAAGTAGCGCAGCATCACCAGCGGTTCGGTGGGCGAGGTGTTGACGTAAGTCACGCCCGCCTTGGCCGCCGGTTCGGTGATGTAGAACTCGTCATCGGTGAGTTCGGTGAAGCCGATCATCTTCGGGCTGTTGATGGAGAGCTTGTTGGCCTTGCCCTGGCCCTGCACGGTGATGACGCCGCTGGCGCCGTTGTCCTTCACGGTGACCGTCTGGCCGGGATGCACGGTCAGTTCCTTGGCGGTGAAGAACTGGTCGCCGTCGATGTTGCCATAGACGATCCACTTGTCCACGTGCTTGGCGTCCTGCGTGTCAACGATCGGCTCCAGGTAATTGTTCTTCTTGAAGTTCGGATCGACGTTGCGGGCCCAGTCGAGTTGATCGACGATGTAGTCGATGTCGCGGTGCTTGTTTTTCGGAACATCCTTCACCAAAAGCGACCACGGCACGGTCCGGCCTTCGACGACGTTCTGATACATGCCGAACACATCGCTGCCCCACTGCGGCTCGTAGGTGCAGAGGCTGCCGGGGGCGTGCAGCACGCAAGGCGGAATCAGCCAGCCGGTGCCGGGCTTGAGGCGGTAGGCCTGCGACAGATCGAGGATGCCGTTGTCGCCCTTTTCCCAGTTGGCCAGACATTCACGAAGCTGCTTCTTGGTGACGCCGGGGTTCAGGCCCATGAAGGTGTAGGGGAAGTTGTTGCCCGTCGGGTTGTGCTGCGGCGGGAAGTAATAACTCTCCGGTTTGCCTTCCTGCCTGACCAGTTTCGCCTGCTTCGCGTTCTGGTGCATGTGGTGCGGAATAGGCCCCATGTTGTCGAAGAATTTGGAATAGACCGGCCACTTCCTGTACTTCCTGTACATCGCCTTGCCGACCAGTTCGCCGCCCAGTTCGCTGACGGCATCGCGGAGCGTGAACCGCTTGCTGCCGACGACGACATACGACAGGCCCTCATCGGGCGTGCGGTTTTCGTTCATCGCTTCGGTGGTGGAGGAGAACCAGCGTTCATCGATGCCGCCGCGGGTGAGGCCGAAGGCGAAGGTGTCGCGCGGATCGAGCTTGATGCGCAGCCCCGGCTGAAGGAACGAGCGCGGCACCCAGGTCGGCGCCAGGCGCAGAAGGCCGCCGGTTTCCTCCAGGGCCTGCGTCGTCAGCGGGCGCACGTTGCCGGACACTGTTTTCAATTGCTTGACCGAGGTGATGCTCATGGATGACGACCTTTCACAAAGGCTCCGCGGCGAAACGAATGTTTGCGAACCTGCGGCGCGGAGCGGTAAGGTAGCAAAAGAAAAAAAGGATCGCTACCGGGAAAAGGGCTGATCCGCGCGAAATTCACAGCCGAATGAGAGCCGCGACTCAACGAGTCGCGGACGTGAACAACCTGAAGGAGGCGTCCATCGCGCGACAACCCAAAAGCCTCGAAAACCGTGGGACACAGGCCAAAGCAACCGACCTTCAACCACGGGCATCCGACACTCCGTTCGCCAAGGCGAACGGCCAAATGCGCCGGTCCTGCATTCCACGGTTTTCGAGACGGATGAATCTCCTTGCGATGTCCGCCCCTTGAGGCCGTTGACATCCGCGACTCGTTGAGTCGCGGCTCAAAAAAACCGGCGGGCCTTGCGGCTCGCCGGTGGGGGTTGACTTGATGGGCTTGGCGGATCAGGGGGTCGCGGAGGTGATTTCGTTGACGCCGCCGGGGCTGGCGGCCCGGGCGGCATTGAAGCCGATCGGGTCCTGGTTCAGGCCGGGCCAGAGCATTTCCTCCTGCTCATCCTGGAGGATGATGGTGGGCTTGATCAGGATGAGCAGGGTTCGCTCGTCCTTGACCTTGCTGGTGTTGGTGAAGAAGCGGTTGAGCACGGGGATCTTGGAGAGGATGGGGATGCCGGCCTCGACCTCGATGTCGGCCACCAACCGCTGGCCGCCCATGAGGAGGGTGCCCTTGTCGGGAACGGAGACGCTGGTGCGGATGGAGGTGAGTTCGAGTTCGGGAGCTTCGATGAAGCCTGAGAGGATGATGTCATCATCATCGCCGATGCCGCCGCCGCCGCCGCCGATGACGCCCGCACCGGTCTGCGGAATGGAGCGGATCGGCTGGACGAGGGTTGCGAGGCTGGGTCGGGCGGTCATGGTGACGTAGCGTTTGTCGGCGGAGACGGTGGCCTCCACGTCAAGCACGACGCCGGACTGGGTGACCGAGAGGGTCGGGTCGAAGCCCGTGCCGCCGGAAACCGGTTCGAGGTCGGAGATGAAGGCGACCTGCCGTGCGACCATGATGTGGGATCGCTGCCCGTTGAAGAGGGTCAGACGGGGGGCGGTGAGGTTGATGGAACGGCGCGATCCCTGGGTGGCGGTGACGATGAGGTTGACATCGAGGTCATCCATGAAGGTGACGCCGACGTTGAACTCCATGGATCGTCCGGTGGAGGTGAAGCCCGTGCCCGCGCCGCCGGCGTTGAAGCCGCCGGGCACGCCGTTGGGCGCGCCGAAGTTGCCGGGGAAGCCGGTATCGGTGCGTCCGGCCAGGCCCGCCGAGTCCTGGGCGAAGGTGATGGGGCCAAGGAAGCGGCTGTTGGTGGAGCGATACTGCATGTCGAGATCGACGCCCAGTTCATCGAGGAAGTTGGACTCGACAAGGAGGAAGCGGGTTTCGATGTGAATCTGCATGGCCCGGGCGGCACGAAGCTGACCGAGCAGGCGAACGATGTCGCGGTGGTTGTCGGGGGTGGACTTGATGATCAGGTTGCCGTTGAGTTCGCGGAGGCTGGAGACTTCGCCGCCGTAGGCGGCCCAGTCGGACTGGCGGCCGATGGTGTCCTGAATGAGGGTGACGATCTGCTCGACGAGTTCCTCGCGGGTGGGCTGCTCGCCCTGCGAGTCGGCATCGTCGAAGAGGGTCGTGGCGGACTGGGCGCCGCCGGATGAACCGCCGGAGCTGGTGTTGGAGAGGGCGCTGTTGAGGTCGAACTCGGGGGCGCCGGTGAAGTTGGGCACCTGCACGAGCAGGTCGCGGATGTCATAGACGCGGGTGTCGGTGGTTTTCTGAAGATCGCGCTGGGTGGAGACGGTGACGATGCCGTCGATGACGCTGAAGCCGATCGGCTCCAGTTCGGCGCCGGCGCCGGCCTGCTGAAGGACCAGGCGAAGGGCCTGCTCGGCGGGCACGTTGTTGAGCTGAAGGGTGATGGCCATGTCCTGCTCGACGCCGGCGGCTTCGAGGGCGGCCCAGTTGATGAAGAAGTTCACGCCGGTGATGTTGCGGAAATAATCCATCACGCTGACCAGCTTGTTGCCTTCGAACGTGATCGGGATCGGGTCCTGAAGCCTCAGCGCGACGCGGCGGTTGATCTCCGACTCGCCGCCTTCGTTGCCCAGGGCCTGAAGACGCATCGCGGTAAGCTGCGGCCAGTCGCTGGGGTAGGTGATCAGTTCGTTGTAGGGAACCGTCGCCTCGATCATTTCCATGTTGTGCTTGGCGAAGCGGACATTGCGAAGGCGAATGTATTCCTTCGCCTTGACCGCGATCTGGGTGTCTTCCATCATCGTCTTCATCGACTCCGCCGCCGGGTTGCCCGGATCGAGGAAGAGGGCCTGGTTGACAAGCTGGATCGCACGATCGTAATCCTGCGTCTTGCGCAGCTCCAGCGCCCGCTGGAGCAGACGCTGCACCTGAAGGTGACGCTCGCGCTCGGCGGTGAGGGTGCGGATCTTCGCGTCCTTGGCGTCCTGTTCCTCCTGCTTCTTGTCCATTTCCGCCTTGGCGATGGCCGCCTCGGCGGTGATCTCACTGTAAAGCCTGTCGGCGCTGGTGCGCAGGTCCGTGTAGGTGTTGGCGCCCAGCACGCTCTTCTTGCGGTCGATCACGACCTTGGCCTGCTGCACGGCTTCCTGGGCGCCGGTGTAGTTGCGACCGGCGCGAAGCGCCGCCGCCTTGCCCATCAGTTCCTCGTATTCGGCAACCGTGGCCTGACGCTCCACACCCAGGTCCCCGATGGCGCTGCCGATGGGGCTGACGGGGGCGACCACGCCGGCGTTCACCTTGGACTGGGCCGCATCGAGCAGGGCCTTGGCTTCGGCGCTGTTGGGGTCGATGGCCAAGGCGTCGCTGTAATGCTTGACTGCCACACGGTAGGCGCCCGATGCCTCGGCCTGCTGGCCTTCGACGATCTTTTCCTCGACGAGCAGCTTGCGGGCGTTGACGAAGGAATCGTTGACGGGAGCGATCGGGGCGGGTGCCGGGGCGACCGGCGTGACAGGCGCGTTCGGAGTAGCCGGGGAGGCCGGGGGGGCCGGATCGTAAACAACCGCTGTCGCACCCGACTCGGCGCGACGCTCGGCAATGGTCGTCAGCAACCGGTCAAGACGGCGATCATCAAAGAAGCCCAGGTTCAACCCGCTGGCCTTGACGCTTTTGAGGCGAGCCTCGGCGCCATCAAGATCCACGCCCGGCTTGCCCAGATCGGCGGCGACCTGATCGATCGTCTGGCGGGCGGCCGTCAGCTTGTTGTTGCGAAGGCGGGTGATCTCGGCGGATCGGGAAGTGACATAAGCCTTGTCTTCCGCGCTGGCATCAGGGTGGCCGGCGGCCTGGCTCAGCAGGGCCGTCGCACCATCGTAGTCGCCGGCATCACGACGCTTGTCGGCGGCGAGCAGCAACTCGGCGGGCGCGAGGGGGGCGGCAGGGGCAGGTGCAGCAGCAGCAGGTGCAGGGGCGGCAGGAGCAGATGCAGGGGCATCCGAGGCTGCCGGGGCGGGGGTGTCTCCGCGCTCGATCGTCTGGAGCGTTGTCAGCAGGGTGACCTGCTGCTCCTTGGAAAGCTGGACGGGATCAATGCGTTGCAGCGTCGCCTTGGCTGCGGCATTGTTGCCATCGAGATGGAGCCTGACGCCCTGAGCAAGCAACTGCTCAGCGGTGGCATCCTCGGCGTGTGCCGTCGCAAAAAGACCCAGCGATGCGACGAACAACACCACCACGCTCAGGAAAGGACGTTTGGACAAAGGTGAGCCTCCTTGGCCGCGGAAAAGAAAATAGCAGGGTTTCGTCAGGAATATCCATCAGGCGGGGCGAGCCTGTCAAGGCTGCTCGCAATCAACGCAATGTTCGGTCCACCAAAATCTCGATTCACTCAGGTTCGATCCTCCAGCCGCAAACGCCAGTTTAATCACCCCGGAAAAAGTTGCAAGTCAACCGGATGGCTGGACATGAGAAAAGTCAACCAAATCCGAACCCTTATTTTCAGGCTCCCCCTATTGACAAAACCAGCCCGATTCGCTAGTCGAAAATCACCCTCCCCCGCAGCCCCGCCCCCCGGTCCCCCGGTCCCCCGGCCCCTCGCAAGCCGTAACCGGCGACTCTTCGAGGGTTCAAAACCGGGCGAGCGGTGCGAATCCTCATGTCAAAGCCGATGTTCATCCCAAGACGGAATCAACCGAACGCCCCATCCGTCGCCAACCGTTCCGATCGCACCCGAACCGGTCTCCCTTTGAATGCGACACACCGAAAAATCAAGCCGCATATTATCCACAGGGTTTCCACAGGGCGAGGCCGGGGGCGGGGGGCGGAGGCCGGGGGGCGGAGCGAAGCCGCAAGCGGCTGTGGGCTTCTTCCTGTGTCCCTAGGCCCCAGGCCCTCTTCCCCAGGCCCTTCCCCCTTGCATTAGAATGCCCGCCCATGTCACGCCGTTGGATCATCCTGATCATCGCCCTGCCGCTGCTTTGTGTGCGCTGCGCGCCGCCGGCGAGCACCGGCGGGTTTCATTCCCCCGACCCGGCCAGCAAGCTGTACGCGATTCGGAATGCAGGGGAATCGGGCGATCCGCGGCACATTCCGCCACTGGTCGAGCAGTTGGACAACGATGACCCTGCGGTGCGACTGTTTGCGATCAGCGCCCTGGAGCGCATCACCGGCGAGCGTCTGGGGTACAATCCATATGCCGATGAAGCCGGTCGCCGCGCCGCCGTTGAAGCGTGGGTCGATGCGGTGAAGACCCGGCGATTCGCGGAGAAATAAGTTTCGGGACTTCCGAATAACCCCCGATGTATCGTGAACCTGGGGATCGCGAAGCCGCAAGCGGCTTGGACGTAAGGTTATTCGGGAATCCCTTTCGACATTGTGAGTTTGCAATTTCCTCCTTCTCATGCACCATCACGCTCCCATCGAAATCCGCATCGACAGCGACCCGAAGTATCTGGGCGTGGTGCGCTCCGCGGTGCAGTCGGCAGCCGAGCGATGGGGGCTGCCTTCGCACGATTGCGATCGCCTGGTGCTGGCCGTTGACGAGGCCCTGACCAACATCATTCGACACGGGTACGATGGCCGGCCGGATCAGCCGATCTGGGTCACGCTTTCGCCATCCTGCCGGGAAGATCGCAAGGGCATCGAAGTGGTCATCGATGATGAAACCGAAAACATCGATCCCGATTCCATCAAGCCCAGGCAATGCCCGCCGACGAACATCGAAGACCTCACCCCCGGCGGGCTGGGGGTGAGCATCATCCGGGAATCGGTGGATCATCACAGCTACCAGTGCCGAACCGATGCCAAGGGTAAGGGCCTGCGATTGACGCTGCTCAAATATGCGTCAGACGAAACGGAAACATGACCGCCCGGGGCGCCGTCCTGAAAACAGTCATCCCCGACAGACCTGGGAACAGCCTTTCATCAACGAACAGACTTCGATTCCGTATGCCTTCATCGCCTCGTCCCTTCAACGAAATGGTTGACATGAACTTCACGACCACCCCCACTGCCGACGGTTTTCTGGTGCAGATTCACGGCGAGATCGACTACAGCCGATCCTCCGAGCTGCGCGTGCAGATCATGGGACTGCTGCAACAGCCCGTCAGCCGATTGATCATCGACCTGAAAGAGGTCAACTACATGGATTCCTCCGGCGTGGCGGTGCTGGTCGAAGCCTTGCAGATGCAGCGGAAGCGAAGCGGCAAAATCATCCTCTGCGCCTTGCAGCCGAAGGTCAGGGGCATCTTCGAAATCGCCCGGCTGCACACCGTCTTCACCATCACCGACAACAGCAACGATGCCGCGACGGTATAACCAGGGGGCAGGGGTCGGAGGGCAGAAGGCAAGGAATGTGAAATTTGAGATTTGAGATTTGAGATTTCGAATTTGAAATTTCAGATTTCAGATGTCCAACACTTGCCCCCTGCTCCTGCTCCTGCTCCTGCCCCTGCTCCTGCCCCCGCCCCAATGCCCACCCCTGCCTCTCAACCTGAACCGCCCGCTCCTGCCGGCCCCGCTCCTTCGATATCCGAGCACCCGGCCTACATCGCCTTCCTCGATCGCCTCGGCTCACACCCGGTGCGACTGCTGAACTACATCGGCGGCATCAGCCGACTGCTCTGGCAGACCATCCTCTGGCTTTGGCGGGCATTGATCCTGCGAAAGGTGCGCTTCGGCCGGTTCGCCCTTTACTCCCAGATCGTCCGCGTCGGGGCACGCTCCGTCGGCGTCATCAGCCTGGTCAGTTTCTGCATCGGCCTCATCCTCGCCCTGCAAATGGCGCCGCCCCTGGAAGAGTTCGGCCAGATCGATCAGGTCGCCACCATCATCTCCATTGCCGTGGTGCGCGAGCTGGGACCGCTCATCAGCGCCATCGTCCTCACCGGTTTCGCCGGCGCCTCCATCGCCGCGGAAATCGGCACCATGGTCGTCGGCGAAGAAATCGAAGCACTCGAAGCACACGCCCTCAACCCCGTGCGATTCCTCGTCGTCCCCCGCGTCCTGGCCACCACCATCTCGCTCATCTTCCTCTGCATCATGGCCGAGATCATCGCCATCGGCGGCGGCTGGTGGCTGGGCGTCAACCTCCTGGACATCCCCTCAGGCGTGTACAAAGCCAACACCCTGGACATCCTCGAACTCGTGGACTTTTTCACCGGCCTGTTCAAAGCCGCCGTCTTCGGCGCCATCATCGGCGCCATCGCCTGCTACAACGGCCTGCACGTCACTGGCGGCGCCTCAGGCGTCGGCCGCGCCACCACCAACACCGTCGTCCACTGCATCGAAGCGATCATCTACACCGACCTGCTTTTTACAGCCGTGTTTTACGTGATCGGCTGGACGTAAACATCAGCGGCAGTTGCAGCAGCAGCAAAACCAAAAAAAAGCCCACGCACTCCTGTGCGTGGGTTCTGTTATTTCAGATATTCACCAACTTCAGACCTGCGTGATTTCAACGAATCGCTCGACGCTCTTAAGGGCGGTGACGACTTCGAGGGAGGCGAAGATGGTGCCCTGTTCGCCGAGTTTGCCGGCAATGGGGTGCTGCTTGACGACATGGCCGCCGTAGGTGCGGCCGCCGCGGGCCTGCGGGGCGTAAAGACGCTTGCGAATCTGCCGCTGACGCTTGTTCTCGGCCATGACCGCCTTGTCCTTGCTCAGCAGCCGGACGAGGGTCTTGGCCGCCGCGACATTGGTGGGGGTTTTGACGACTTTGACGGTGATGGTGGTGCCGGGTTGAACAGTCGTTGCCATGTCATATCCCTTCGGAGGGCCTTGCTGGAGTTCGGGACAAAAGCGAGCCGAGCATTATGGCGTAAGACGCGGGTATCGTCAAGTCGCTGTTCCGCAGACGCGCAGCGAGGACGCTGCGGCTATGAATCCCCCGCCGTTGCCACGCGGGGCGGTTTCGCTATCATGCCCGTCCCATGGCAAAAACGCGCGAAATCAAGGGCCGCATGAAGGCGGTGGGCAACATCAAGCGCATCACCAAGACGATGCAGCTGATCGCCAATGCACAGTTCCAGGCGGCCAGCCGTCGTGCGACCGGCGCCAAGCCTTATACGCAGAAGATCGCGGAGCTGGTGGCCGAGCTTGCCGCCGCCGCCGCCGCCGCTTCGGGCGCCGGCGATCAGCCGCTGCTGAGGAAGCCCGATCCCGCGGTGGGCCGGGAACTGGTGCTGGTGCTGACGGCCAACCGCGGCTTGTGCGGCGGGTACAACGCCAACATCCTGCGCACCGCCATGCACTTCTTCGCGGACAACACCGACAAGCGGATCGACATCGAAGTGGTCGGCAAAAAGGGCGCGGGCTTCTTCAAGTTCAACAAGACTGCCGTGTCGCGCATTCACAGCCAGTTCGGCGACAAACCCAAGTTCGCCGATGTCGAAGCCCTGGCCAAGGAATACATGGCCCGGTACGGCGAAGGCAAGTACGACGCGATCCGGCTGATCTATATGTCGTTCGAAACGATGTCCCGCCAGAAACCGGTCGTGATGCAGCTTCTGCCTCTGGAAAAGCCCGCCGCCGATGCGGGCAGGGAGAAGCATCCGGTCGCATACGATTTCTCCCCCGCCCCCGCCCAGTTGCTGGCGGAACTGTTGCCGGTGACGGTGAAGACCCGGCTGTTCCAAAGCTTCAATGAGGCGATCGTCAGCGAACACATCGCCCGCATGATCGCCATGAAGGCCGCCACCGATGCGGCCAGCAAGATGGGCAAGGCGCTCAGCCGCAAGTTCAACCGCGCCCGCCAGACGGCGATCACCACCGAGCTGACCGAAATCATCGGCGGCACGGCGGCGCTGGAGTGAAGGAAAAACAGGAAAGCAGGAAAACAAGAAAGCAGGAAATGGCTCGCGCTCAAACCATTTCTTGTTTTCTTGGTTTCATGGTTTCGTGATTTTTCGAGACTTCCATGCGCATCACCCACTATCAAACCTTCATCGTCTCCACGCCCTGGCGCAACCTCACCTACGTCCTCGTCGAAACCGACACCGGCCACACCGGCGTGGGCGAGGCCCGCGTCGTCGGCAAGACGCACACCGTGGCGCAGTATCTGCTCGATGTCCGCCGTCACATCATCGGCCATGATCCGCACGACATCGAAGCGCTTTACCGTCGGCTGACGCTGCTCGACTTCGGCTCGGCGGGGGAGGTGGTCATGACCGGGTTGGCGCTGATCGAGATGGCCTGCTGGGACATCATCGGCAAGGAGGCGAAGCTGCCGGTGTATCAGATGATCGGCGGCAAGGTGCGCGAGAAGGTCCCCGCCTACGCCAACGGGTGGTACACCGTCGAGCGTTCGCCCGAGCAGTTCGCCGCCGCCGCGAAGCGCGTCACCGCCAAAGGGTACAAGGCGATGAAGTTTGATCCGTTTGGCAATGGTGATCTTGAGCTGAGCCGGGCCGAGTTTCGCAAGTCGATCGCGCTGATCGAGGCGGTGCGAAGCGCGGTCGGACCGGAGGTCGAACTGCTCATCGAGATGCACGGCCGGTTCGCGCCGCATCAGGCGGTTGAGATTGCCAAGGCGATCGAGCAATTTCATCCGAGCTGGATCGAGGAGCCTTGCAGACCGGAGGATGCCGGGGCGCTGAGGCATGTGGCGGCACACACCTCCATTCCCATCGCCACCGGTGAGCGGCTCTACCGCGCGTCGCAGTTCCGCGACCTCTTCGAGGATCGCTGCGTACACATCATTCAACCCGACATCAACCAGTGCGGCGGCCTGTACGAAGTCAAGAAGATCGCCTCCACCGCGGAGACGTACAGCATCGTCGTCGCCCCGCACAACGTGGGCGGCATCGTCTCCACCACGGCGGCGCTGCACCTGATGATGACCCTGCGAAACGGCAAAATCCTCGAACATTTCAACGACTTCGTGGATGAAGGCATCAAACAGTGCGGCTCGCCTTATCCGCAGGTGGTCGATGGCTCGTTCCAACTTCCGCAAGGCCCCGGCTGGGGCCTGACGCTCGATCTCGATTTCATCAAGTCGAACGAGGCGAAGAAAATCGATGGCGTGATCCAGGACCCGGGACTCAACATGTTCGTGGATGAGAACTGGAACCGAAGGGCGCAAGGCACGGGAGCTTGAAGCCCCCGTGCCTGCGTCCCCGCATACAATCATGGGTTCGTTCAATCCTTGATCCCTGGAGTTTTTTCGATGTCCCAAGCCTCCACTCATCCCGCCCCCGGAACCCCCGGAACCCCCGGAACCGGAACCCCCGCCATGTCCATGCCTCGCCCGGAGATTCCCGATCTCTCCGAAAAAGGCGGCGTCAAAAACGGCCAGCCGCAGAAGTCCGACACCCGCCTGTTCATGCAACTGCTCGCCTTCACCGGCTGCAAGGATTCGCACGCGCTGGGCCAAGCGCTGGCGGCTTCGCACATCCAGGGCGCCCTCTATGAAGACCTCAACGATCCGCAAGGCGTGGCGATTCTCACGATGAACCTCGATCCGAACTTCTTCATCGACACGCTGCGTCCGCTCCTGTCGCGCGAGCCGTTTGCGAGCCTGACGCCCAGGCCGCGGTACACCATGTTCGGTCGCACTTATTCGCTGGGTTATGAGCCGAACCTGGAGGAGACGCTTTTCGAGCGGCCTCGCCGAACGGTGACGAACCCCGCGTGGAAGTGGGCCGTGTGGTATCCGCTTCGCCGCAGCGGCAAGTTCGAGCATCTGCCCAAGGAGGAGCAGATGGCGATCCTCCGCGAGCATGGCACGATCGGCATGGCGTTCGGTGCGGGCGACTACGGCCACGACATCCGCCTGGCCTGCCACGGTCTGGATCAAAGCGACAACGACTTCGTGATCGGACTCATCGGCAAAGACCTCTTCCCGCTCAGCGCCCTGGTGCAGACGATGCGCAAGACGCAGCAAACCTCGCTCTACCTGGAAAACCTCGGCCCGTTCTGGGTCGGCAGGGCGGTGTGGCAGCATGGTGCGCAATAGGACCAGTGCCGTTTAATTCCTGGATTACGTGCGGCTTGAAATCACAAATCGCAATCACCAAATCTCAAACAAGCTCCAATTCCGAAGGAAAAAAGCGGAAATCATGCGCGATCCGAATTCCTTGTTTTTTTCATTTCCGTCCTTTGGAGCTTGTTTGGAGCTTGAGCTTTGTCATTTGGAGCTTCCCAACGAAGGCGCTTCGGAGAACTAAACGGCCCTGGCGATAGCCGGTTGCATCGAACCCTTTCCGCACCGATGATGGACGAATCGCGCTGACCTTCTTCAACGCTGACATCCTTCATTCATTGGGTGAGCTCAAACGATGACGACTCTCGAAAGCAAGACCACTTCCACCGGCAAGTGGATGGCGCTGATCGCGGCGATCCTCGGCTGGATGTTTGACGGCTTCGAGATGGGCCTGTTTCCGATGACGGGAGCCCCGGCGCTCACGGAACTGCTCACGCCTGAGATCACCGATGCGATGAGCGCGGCCGACATCGAGGCCATGAAGAAGGCCGCCGGCGCCCAGGCGGGCCAGTGGTTCGGCGTCATCATGGCGGTGTTCCTCATCGGGGCGGCGACGGGCGGCGTCGTCTTCGGCTGGCTGGGCGACAAGATCGGGCGCGTCCGCGCCATGGCGATGTCCATCTTCACCTACGCCATCTTCTCCGGCCTGTGCGGGCTGGCCACGGAAGCGTGGCACATTGCCGTGCTGCGGTTCATCGCTTCGCTGGGCATGGGCGGCGAATGGTCGCTGGGCGTGGCCCTGGTCAGCGAGCTTTGGCCCGGCAAGAGCAGAGCCTTCATCGCCGGTCTCATCGGGGCGGCGGCGAACGTCGGCTTCCTCCTGTGCGGCGTGCTGAGCATCGCCATCCGATCCGCCCTCGAACCCGGCGCGCCCTACCCCTGGCGAATCCTCATGATCAGCGGCGCCTTCCCCGCCCTGCTCATCTTCTTCATCCGTCTCTTCGTTCCCGAATCCGAAAAATGGCAGCACGAAAAGGATTCAGGCTCCACGTCCCACTGGCAGACGGGCGACCTCATCGGCGTGCTCATCGGATGCGCCGCGGCGGGCGTCGTGGTCGTCGTCTGGTCGCCGCTGGTCACCAGCCCGCTGATCCAATGGCCCGTCACCCTGATCGGCATCGTCATCGCCCTTTTCGGCTACATGTACCCGGTCAAGCGTTACCTTTTCCGCGCCGATGCCGCCGCCGCCACCGCGGGCACCGCCGCCATCAGTCACGGCGGCGAAACCGGCAGCGTGATGCGACGGCTGCTGCTGGGCGCGGGACTCACCGGCGTCGCCCTCCTGGGCACCTGGGGCACCATCCAATGGGTGCCGCGATGGACCAGGCAGCTCATCGGCGAGATAAAAGATCCGTCCAATTACCAGGGGCCGGGCATGACCTTCGGCGTCGAGTACGTGCAGATCATGATCGCCCTCGGCGCGATCATCGGCACCATCATCGGCGCCCTGCTGGCCGAGAAAATCGGCAGGCGAATCACCTATTGCCTCATGTGCGTGGGATCCTTCATCGCCTGCCAACTGCTCTTCCGCGACAACACGGCCTACGGCTGGCCGTTCCTCTGGATGACCTTCATCGCCGGCGGCATCACCGCATCCTTCTACGGCTTCTTCCCCTTCTACCTCCCCGAACTCTTCCGCACCCGCATCCGCGCCACCAGCCAGGGCTTCGCCTTCAACTTCGGACGCATCCTCGCCGCCATCGGCACGCTGCAAGCCGCCAACCTCGAACGGGGACTGGGGGGCTTTGCCCGCGCCGGAGCGGTGCTCGCCTTCATCTACTTCATCGGCGTCATCATCATCTGGTTCGGCCCGGAAACGAAGGGACGCGAACTGCCGGAGTGAAAAACAAGTTCTGAGTTCTGAGTTCCGAGTTCTGAGTTGAAGCAATTGCGGATTGCGGATTTGAGGGTTTCAACCCCTCGCTTTGCCTTGACTGCCTTTCAACTCAGAACTCAGAACCCAGAACTCAGAACTACTTCCCTTACGCCGCCCAGTCGTGCGGCTCCGGTATTTCCTTGAACACCGGCCGGGTCGGGTCCAAACACTCGATCAGGTACGCCATCCGCTGCGTGTACCAGCCCAGATGCCCCACATACCAGCCCGCCAGTGACGGGTGCCGGGACAGGCGGTTGATCTGCTCGATGATCGCCTCCTCGTGACGGTCCTCCGCATCCAGCGGCACCGTCTGAATCAGCAGAATGCCCGCGCGGTCGGCGGCCTCGTAAAGCACATCCGAACCCCAGTGCCCGCGTACGATCATCAGCGAGTCGCCGGTGACCGGAAGCAGATGCCGCTCATGAACCAGATCGACAGGCACCACCGCGCCGATGTTGCACTCCAGCCCGTTGACCATCAGCCCCTTCGGGTGGCCCGACGGGTCGAGCCACTTCCATTGACGCACGCTGGTGAGGCCGACCGTGCCGGACCAGGTGTCCGCCTCTTCGCCATCGACCATCAGATCAACGCTCAGCTTGTACAGCGGCTGATCGCCCATGCCCGCAGGCCACCAGCGCCGAGGCTCGACGATCTTCACCTTCACCGACCCCGTGTCGCTGCGCGGCGTCAGGTGAAACGCCTCCTCGTCATGGAAGCCGTCCTCCGTATCGACATTCACACGAACCTGCACATCGCGAGGCAGCGCCGTCGCCGTCACTCTTCGCTTCGATGTCGCAGGCATCGGCAGCGGCTGCCGAAGATTGACCATCACCTCGACGACCGCCTGCTGCTCATCCACATAGCGGACCAGCGGACGAATCGAGGCGAAACGCGCATTATTGACGAAGGAAGTGGCGCTCATGGTGAAGCTCCTTGTCGCGGCTGGTGAGCCGTGAGAACCGGGGAATGATCCGCCCGCCTTGTTCAACGCCAAGCCGATCCGTCCGCGGTTCTCAATGCTCGCGCCGAGCGCGCCTCAATGCCCATCATCACAATCTTACGATCACCTGAAACTAGTCAATCGCCAACGATTCATTTTCGCCAACAATTCCAACATTGAAATTACCGGACCCTGTTTTTCCGCAACTCATCGTTCCACTTATCGGCTGTCGCAAGGCACGGCGATCACTTCATTCCACCTCCCAAGCCGCTCGCGGCTTCGCGCCGTCAGCGCAACGCACCACCCACTCATTCATACGCACGATTGCAGATTGTGCAGGGGGAGGAAACAGAAAACAGGACCCCACAGCCGCTTGCGGCTTCGCTCCGATTCCCGTCCCCCGTCCCTGTCCCACAGCCGCTTGCGGCTTCGCTCCGACCTCCGACCCCTGACTTCTGTCCTCCTACCCCCCCCCAACACCCCACTTGCATCGCCGCCGCCGCTGATTAACATATTCCGCTGTCTTGCGGCTCGTGGTGGGCCATTGTCATCACCTTCGCAAATTGGGGCTTGCGAGGGTGGCCTTTCTTCACAGCCCCATCGGGAGGCTTTGCATGTCTGTGATTCCTTCTTCGCGCCGGCTCGTGCTGCTGATGGCCTTGCTCGTCTTGCCGGTCGTTGCCCTGGCTCAAAACGAGGAGAAGCCCAAAGCGAAATCCAAGGCCAAATCCGCCGACGGCCTTCAGGGCTACTACGCCATCATCGCCGGCGAATTGCAGCTTTCCGCGGAGCAGCGCAGGCAACTGGCCGCCTCGCTGGGCGATCGCAACGAAGCGATGAAGAAGTGGGATGCCGAGCATGGCGACAAACTCGCCGAGCTGACCGCCGCGGAGAAAAAGGCCAAAGAAGCCAACGACACCGCGGCAGCGAAACAGGCCGGCGATGACCTCAAAAAACTGCGCCAATCCCGCACCGCCATCGAAGACGATGGCAAAGCCAAACTCCAGGCGGCGCTCACCCCCGAGCAGCGCAGCCACCTTCAGGGCTACAACCTCTATGTCGGCGCCATGACCCGCTTCAGCAAGGCCCAGCTCACCGATGCCCAGAAGGTTCGCACCAAGGCGATCGCCGTGGAAACCGGCAAGGCGTTGAGCCTGGACATCAGCACGAAAGACCTGAACAAGGTCAAGACCGAACTGGCCGCCCGCATCGAAAAGGAAGTCCTCACCGATGAACAGCGGGAAGCGATGAGCAAGGCCGCCGCGGAAAAAGGGGTGGCCAAATCCAAGGCGAAGGCTGCGGAAAAGGAAAAGAGCCAGTGACCGGTTGCCGGACCGTGGCATCAGAGCCGGAGGAACCGGGGGAACCGGGGGCAGAGCCGCGACTCAACGAGTCGCGGACGCGAGCAGCCTGAAGAGGCGCAAGGCATCGCAGTGGATGCACAGCCTGTTCTCCGCGCCCTGCTCTCGGGGCCGGGGGCCGGGTATTCGTGTCGCACGGTTTTCGACATCGTTCACCACGGCGCGATTCCGCCCCCTTCAGGCTGTTGATCTCCGCGACTCGTTGAGTCGCGGACGCGAACAGACTGAAGAGGCGCAAGGCATCGCAGTGGATGCACAGCCTATTCTCCGCGCCCTGCTCTCGGGGCCGAGGGCCGGGTATTCGTGTCGCACGGTCTTCGACATCGTTCACCACGGCGCGATTCCTCCCCCTTCAGGCTGTTGATCTCCGCGACTCGTTGAGTCGCGGCTCGGAACCAAGGTGGAAATGAAAAAAGCCCCCGATTTCAGGGGCTTTTTCCAAGCGAGGGTGACGGGGCTCGAACCCGCAACCTTCGGATCGAAAGAGAGAAAACAGGCATATCATTAGGATAACTTGCGATGGCTTCTCATTGGATTTCGCAGCGATATACGCTGCTATTGGTCAACCGGTGCAACCTTCTGATAATCGCAGATTGCATTCTGGCGGTGCACCGGGGTTGCACGGCGCAACCTTCGGAGAGACCAAAACCCTGACGTGGAGCGACTCACATGGCCATCCCGCAAACCCTTCGCCTGGTGCGCCCGGAGGCGACCCCGCAACCCCGCCGCATGGCGTTCACCGTCAAGCGCCTTGACGCGCTGAAGGCGCCCGCCACCGGACGCACCTACACCTACGACATCGAAACCCCCGGCCTGGCGGTCTGCGTCACGCACACCGGAACCCGCACCTATTACCACGTCCGCAAGATCGACGGGCAGGCCGTCCGCACCCGCATCGCCAAGGTCGAGGACATCACCCTGGACGACGCCCGCACCCGCGCCGTGATGCTCAACGCCGATGCCGCCGCCGGCATCAATCCCGTCCAGCGAAAGCGCGAGGCGAGGCAGGCCCGCACCCTGGGGGAAGTCTGCCGCGACTACATCGAGCAGCACGCCAAGCCGCACAAGCGAACGTGGAAGGAGGATGAACGGAAGATCGAGATTTACCTGGCAGTTGGACGAGCCGCCGGGTGAAGGACATCACCGAAGCCGACGTACAGGCGCTCCACAAACGGATCAGCGATGGCGTCAAGCGCGGCGAGTGGAAATACGGCGGACCTGGCGCGGCAAATCGCACCCTGGCCCTGCTAAGCGCCATCTTTCGTTTCGCAGGCAGGCGGGCGGATAACCCCGTCGCCGGCGTCCGCCGCAACGCCGAGGTGGAGCGGGAACGGTTTTTACAGGTCGATGAACTGCCGCGATTCTTCGAGGCGGTGCAGGCCGAGCCGCCGCTGCTGCGCGATTTCTTCCTGCTGGCGCTGTGGACCGGCCAACGCCGCGCCAACGTGCAGGCGATGCGCTGGGACGAGATCAACGAGACCGCCGGCAGTTGGACCATTCCCGCGTCAAAGTTCAAGACCGGCCAACCCCTGACCGTTCCCCTCGCACCGCAGGCGCTGGCGATTCTCAAGGAACGCCGCAACGCCAATGCGCAGCGCGATGAGCCGAGCGAATGGGTTTTGCCGTCTCATCGCCGGGAAGCGAAAACGCCGCACCTGACCGATCCGAAAGCCGCGTGGGACAGGGTGTGCAAACGCGCCAAGCTGGCCGATCTTCGCATCCACGATCTTCGCCGCACCCTGGGAAGCTGGCAGGCCGCGACGGGCGCGAGCCTGAGCGTCATCGGCAAATCGCTGGGCCACCGCAAGACGCAGACCACCGCCATCTATGCCCGGCTGTCACTGGACCCCGTGCGCGAAGCGGTCAACACCGCCACCGCGGCGATGGAAGGCACCGCCAAGCCGGACACGGCAGGCGCGAACGAGGGGGTGAGGGGCGAGGGAGGGGGGCAAAATACCTGAAACGGATGGAAGCGTAGAGCGTCATTGAAGCGCGCACGTTTTTTTACTTGATAGAAAGGATTGGAACATGGGAGATGTTTATGGCGGAGTCTATGGAGCGGCCCCCTCGGAGCCGCCGGCGGCACCCGTGAAAATCATCACCGCTTCGGTTGCCGCGTCGAGGTTTCACGTATCCACAAAAACGATTCAGCGCGCCGTGAAAGAAGCCAAACTCAAAGACCATCGGGCGCCGGGGCACGAACGCAACGCAACGCTGCTGGTCGATGAAAATGAAGTGGCAAACAAGTATCCCAGGAAATAGTAAGGACATTGCGAGGACAAGCGAGGACATTTCAAGGATACCCGCTGCAAAGCGGGTTTTTTCATGCGCGATCACCGCTATGTTTCGCATGATCACTGAAATACATGGAGCAAACCGCATGAACACCCGAACGAACGAATCCGATGCACTGTCCCCGCTGCTGACCACCGGGGAAGTCGCCAGTCTCACCCGGCTCACCAAGCAGCACCTGCATCGGCTGAGGATGCAAGGCAAAGGACCGCGATTCATCCGCGTGAGCGAAAACGCGGTGCGGTATCGCCGGTGCGACGTGGCCGCATATCTCGAAAGCCGCCTGTCCCCCGAACCGTCGGCAGCTTATTAAACCCTTTCACCGCCGCCGTCGCGCAAGAAAAATGCCGCGACCTGCTGAAACAGAGCGCGGCAAAGGAAAAAATCGTGAACTACATCATATCACCATCGAAATCGAAAACCGCACCACCGCGAAGAAAGTCGAAGCGGCCCAACTTGCCGCCTGAATCGGTCTGCGATTCCTGCCGCCGCGAATTGGCCATCTTCTGGCGCGGCCGCGCGTGGTGCGTTGACTGCGACGCGTCGCAGCTTTTCGGCGTCGAAGCCATCGCCGCCCATCAGGCGCGGACCGGGCAGATTGCAAGGGAGGTGGGGAAGTGAGCGACGCCATCGACGACATCAAGAGCGACCGTGCCGCACTGATTGCCGAGTTGAACGCGGCAGGCGTGACCAAGTGGAACGGACCGGGTGCGCGTGTCCGTTTTGTGGCGACACTCACCCATCGGCAGGCGTTTACAAAAATGGCTGCGAGCGTTTCAAGTGCCATCGTTGCGGATTCGAGGGCGACATCTTCGACGTGCGCGCCAAGGTCACTGGCCGAACCGTCGGGGAAGTCATGAGCGATGCCCGCCACCAAGCCCGGCCATCCACACCACCGGCACCGACATTGCCGCCGCCGGTCACGCTGGCCGAGCTTGCCGGCCGCCTGGGCGTGTCCGTGGATGCGCTTGAGGCACAAGGCACCCATCGCGGGGAAGCCTGCTGGCGCACCCCGGAACGTGATGCACAAGGCAACGTCATCGGGCACGCGCTGCGACTGGACAAGCCGGTTTTCCTTGATGGCAAATGGACATCGAAGATCAGCGAGAAAGGCGGCAAGCGCGGGCTGACAATGGGCTGGCCGCTGAGCAAGTTTGCGGGCAACACGATCGACGACCGCATCATCATCGTCGAAGGCGGAAGCGATCAGGCGACCGGGCACGATCTAGGCATGGCGACCATCGGCAGGCCGTCCGCAACTGGTGGGCGCGCCATGCTCCGCACCGCTTGCAACGCCCGGCACGTTTGCATCATCGGTGAAAATGATAAGGCCGGCCGCGATGGAGCAGAGCAGTTGGCCGCCGCATTGCATGGCGTGGCCGCATCGGTGAAGGTCATATTCCCGCCGGCGGAGGCGAAAGATTTGAGAGCGTGGAAAACTGCCGGGCTGACTGGCGATGATCTTCGCCGCATCATCGAGGCCGCGCCGCAATGGACGGCGCCAGCATCGCAGGCTGAAAACAAGGTGGGCGTGATGCTCGAAAACAGTTCCGCACCGGGCTGGAGTTCGCAGACTCTGCGTGGTGGTGGATCAAGTGAGGCAGAGCAATACAACTTGACCGATGCAGGCAACGGCGCGAGGTTCGCCCACCAATGGCGGCATGTCGTTCGCTTCGATGCTGCCTCACAACGATGGCGCGCCAACTATGGCAAACGATGGATCATCGACGAATGCGACATCGTGATGAGACTCGCAAAAAAACCGCGCGTGCCATGCTTGCAGAGGCAACGGCAGGCAGTGTGACCAATGCAGAGCTTGCCAAGTGGGCGCTGAAGTCTGAAAACCGCGACCGCCTGGCGGCAATGGTGGCGCTCGCCAGATCAGAGGATGGCATGACCATCACGGCGAATCAATGGGACTCTGACCCGTGGCTGTTCAACTGCGACAACGGCACCATCGATCTTCGCACCGGCGAATTGAAGCCACACAATCCCGATGATTTACTGACTCACTATTCGCCTGTTCGTTTTGATCCAGATGCAGAGGGGCGTCAAAAATCTACGGCGAACGATCGCGTAGAGCGTCCGTGTCCTTTGCGTGTTTTTTCACGGAATAGGGAAGATTACCTATGCGTACAACCCCCCACCGCGAAGTCGCCATCCTGACCGCCGCCGCCGGGCAACTGCCGGTGGTGCGGTTCCCCTGGCCGACCTGTCCGTGCTGCGGCTCGCCCGAACTGCGCACCCGCACGACCGCCAACGCCGTGATCGATGGCATCCTCGCCGAACTCACCAACCCTGCCAATGCCCCGACCGGCCCCGGCGACGTGATCGCCTCCGCGTTCGCCCTGTCGCCCGCGTCCATCTGAACCCGCGCTCGTTTCTTTGACCCGACCCCTGGCCGTGTGGCCGGGGGTTTTTTTGCGCGGGTGTCGCGGGTGGGGTTTGTTCGTTGGGCGGGCGATTTCGTTCTGCGGTTGCACCCGGGTTGCACCGAGCGAAACAGGCCGCAATAACCAACGTCGCAGGGGAAATAAAAAAACCCCTTGTTTCCAAGGGGTTTTCCAAGCGAGGGTGACGGGGCTCGAACCCGCAACCTTCGGATCGACAGTCCGATGCTCTAACCAATTGAGCTACACCCCCGTGTCAATCCCCGAAACTTCGGGGTGCTCGCTTCGCTTGCAAGCGGTCGGGTAGTGTAGGATTTGGCTTTCGTTTGTCAACTTCAAACGAGGCCGCGCATGTAACATGAATCAGGGGATCGCGAAGCCGCAAGCGGCTTGGACGTGAGGTTGTTCAGGAGTCCCTATGCCCTATTCAAACCCAATGGGAGGCGGCATCGTGCGTTTATCTTTCATGCGGATGGTTTTGTGCGTGGCGATGATGGCGAACCCCGCAGCGGCGCAGGTGTCGATCACCGGCGAGGCGGTCGAGGCGCTCAAGCCGTTTGATGAGATGATGGCGGCGTTTCTCGCGGAGCACGAAGCGCCTGGGGCGGCGGTGGCGATCGCCAGGGATGGCAGGATCATTTACGCCCGGGGGTTCGGCCTGGCGGATGTGGAGAGGAAGCTGCCGGTGTCGCCGGACTCGCTGTTTCGCATCGCCAGCATTTCCAAGCCGATCACCGGCGTGGCGGTGCTGCAACTGGTGGAACGCGGCAAGCTCAGGCTCGATGATCGCATCGTCGATCTGCTCGACCTGAACATTCCCGACGCACCCCAAGGCGACCCGCGCTGGAAGCGGATCACCATCGGTCATCTGCTCCATCACACCGCAGGCTTCGACCGCGACAAGTCGTTCGACCCGATGTTCAAGGCCCGCGAGTTCGCCATCGAGGAACGGGTGACGCCCCCGGCAGGCACGAAGGAGATCATCGCCTGCATGGTCCGCCGTCCGCTGGACTTCGATCCCGGCCAGCGGATGGCCTATTCGAACTTCGGCTACTGCCTGCTGGGCCGGGCCATCGAGAAGGCCAGCGGGCAGGGCTACGAGGCTTATGTGAACGAGCATGTGCTCAAGCCGGTGGGTGTGACGAGGATGAAAATCGGGGCGACGCGCAGCACGGCGGAGGGCGAGGTGCGCTACTACGATCGCGGCAAGCGGATGAGTGACAACCTGTTCGCCGGTCGCGCGGAGGGACCGGGGGGACCGGGGGAACCCGGAAAAGTTCCCGTGGCTTACGGAGCCTGGCACCACGAATCGCTCGATGCCCACGGCGGCTGGATCGCCTCGGCCCCGGACCTGCTTCGCTTCGCCGCGATCGCCGACAGGCATGAAGTCCGCCTCCCGGCAGGCGGAAACAAAACGCCATCGGTGCTCCGCGATGATTCGATCATCACCATGTTCGCCAGACCGAAGCAGGCAGGCGATGCACCGGCCCAACCGCTGCCTCCCGTCTTCTACGCCTGCGGCTGGCAGGTACGCGAACTGGGCAACGGTCGCATCAACACCTGGCACACCGGCGCCCTGCCTGGCACCGCCACCCTGCTGGTCCGCAGGCACGATGGCCTGTCCTGGGCCGTGCTCTTCAACGGCGACTTCGGCCAGGGCAACCAGCGGCTGGCCGGCCTGATCGATGGAAAAATGCACCAGGTGGCGGGGAAGGTGTGGGGGAGATGAACGGGAACGAAGCAAAGCTCCAAATCACAATCACCAAATCTCAAACAAGCTCCAAACAAGGCGGAATCAATTCAAAGAACGGAAGCGTCAGGGCAAAAGCATATGGGAGGGCGAGGCCACTGCCGAGCCGTTCGTTTGCGACGGCCCCGCTTTGGGGGCCTGAGCAAACGAAACTCGCGCGGCAGGCGAACGATCAGGCACGATCGCCGGCCACGCGATTTTCGTTTGCTTCAGCCCGCGGACGGGCTT
>CAZYPK010000035.1:0-36326 GCA_964649195.1 uncultured Phycisphaeraceae bacterium | reverse complement strand
CGACGGCTCGGCGGCCCTCGCCATCGGGCTTGACACCACGGCGGGTACATGAGCCAAACTTTCATTTCGATCCTTTCGTTAATCTGTCCCGATGCTCACCCGCAATCTGGAATATGACCTGCCTCCGCATCTGATTGCGACCACGCCTGCCGAGCCGCGCGACAGCGCCAGGCTCATGGTCATTCGCCGGTCGGAGGATCGCATCGAGCATCGGCAGGTGCGCGATCTGGGGGATGAATCGGCGAATCTGCTTCGTGCCGGCGATCTGATCATCTTCAATCAGTCGCGCGTGCTGCCCGCCCATTTCGAAGCCAAACGGTCCGGCACGGGAGGTCACATCCGCGGCTTGTACGTGCGATCGCAGACCGGCGATGAACGGCTCTGGGAAGTGATGCTCGAATCAGGCGGCAGACTGCGCGTGGGTGAAGTGATTCAGCTTGCCGGTGATGCCAGCCTCGAACTGCTTGAAAAGCAGGACGGCGGATTGTGGATCGCAAGGCTGCATGGCGGGGAATCGACGATCGCCCTGCTCACCCGCATCGGCACCGTGCCGCTGCCGCCCTACATCGTCGCCCAGCGAAAAAGGCGGAAACAGGCGGGCATCACGCCGGGCGATCTTCAGCGGTACAACACCGTCTATGCCCGCGAGCCGGGATCGGTGGCGGCGCCCACTGCCGGGCTGCATTTCACTGACGATCTGCTTGCGAAGCTACGCGACATGGGTGTCCGGCAGGCGTTCGTCACGCTGCATGTCGGGCTGGGCACCTTCGCCTCGATCCGCACCGAGCGGGTGGAGGATCACGCGATGCACAGCGAGTGGATCAGCGTGCCTGCAAGGACGATCGAGCTGCTCGAAGCGACCCGCGCCGCAGGCGGCCGCATCGTGCCGGTGGGCACCACGAGCGTGCGGGCCTTGGAGAGTCTGCCTGTGGAAATGAATGCGACGCTGCGCGGACAAGGCTACGAAGGCGAAACGCGATTGCTCATCCATCCGCGCGATGAAGCAAACGAAAGCACGGCAGAACCCCCCTTCCGTTTCGCCGATGCGATGATGACCAACTTCCATCTTCCGCATTCCACGCTGCTGGCGTTGGTCGCCGCCCTGCCTCACGTGGGCATCGACAGACTCAAAGCGTGGTACCGCATCGCCATCGCCAGTGAGTACCGCTTCTATTCCTACGGCGATGCGATGCTCTTGATTTGACTCCGCCCCCGTGCAACAATGACTGCGGAAGTCCAGCCCACGAGCCCGCATCAAGCCCGGCTCCACCTCGGGAGCGCCCTCCACCAAAACCTGCATCGCCCTCGTTCTATACTGTCCGCCCCGTCGCCTGCGACGGGCGCACGGATGCGTTGCACCCCGCGCAACGCGACTGTGTCTTCCCCGGAGATTCCCATGGCCGCCAAGATTGTTGATCCTGATGAATACCGCATGAGCTTCGGCGATCACCTCGAAGAGCTGCGCTCGCGCCTGGTCAAGGCGATGCTCGGCGTGCTGCTCACCGCCATCCTCACCTTCGCCTACGGCAAGGATGTGATCGGCTGGCTGACGGAACCGCTGATGCGGGCCCAGATCGCCGCCGGCCTCTCGCCGCAGACGATCACCCCCACCGTCACCGCGGGCTTCTTCATCTACATCAAAATCTCCCTCATCGGCGCCCTGATCGTCGCGGCGCCGTGGGTGCTTTATCAAATGTGGAAGTTCGTCGAGGCAGGCCTTTATCACCACGAACGCAAGGTCGTTTACATCCTCGCGCCCTTCAGCACGCTGATGATGATGCTCGGCGTGGCGTTCATGTATTACGTCATGCTCCCCGTGACCCTGGCGTTCCTGCTTTTCTTCGCCGTCGGCTTCGGCCCGGCCGGCGGGCAATCCAAGGACCCGCTCCAGTTTCTCAGCGACACCGTTTCACAACTTGCCGGCAAGAAGGAAGAGAAACCGAAGGAGAAACTCGTTGATGACGCAGTGAAGGATGGTGGGAAGAAAGATGGGACGCTGAAAGATGGTGCGACGAAAGACGGCATCGAAACGCCTGTGACACCGATCGAAAAACCGGTTGAAACACCTGAGCCGGAGTTCCTGCCGCTGGCCGGCCGCGTGCCGGAACTGGATGTCGATCCCGTCAATCCGCAGCCGGGGCAGGTCTGGGTCAATCGCAGACAGAACGCGCTGAAGATTCAGGTCGATGGCAAGACGCTCGTGGCCTACCTGGCGGTCTCTTCGCTGGTCAGCCCGCTGATCGACCTGGCCCAGTACATCGACTTCGTTCTCTTCATGACGCTGGGCATCGTCGTCGCCTTCCAGATGCCCGTGGCCATGATGGTCGTCGGCTGGACCGGCATCCTCACCGCGCAGATGATCACCCCCTACCGCAAGCACATGTTCTTCGTCTGCTTCTGCCTGGGCGCCATCATCACGCCTTCATCCGATCCCCTGAGCATGACCGTCATGGCCATGCCGCTTTACATTCTCTTCGAACTGGGCCTGCTGCTGATGAAGTTGACCCAGCGCCCCCGCAGCGAGGAAGATGATGACGATTGGGATGACGACGACGACGATGAATGGGAATCGGATGGCGACAGCGACGGCCAAGAGGATGCCGAGGAAGACCGACGAGTGGCGACCCTATGAACCTGAGTTTCGGATAAGCCCCGCCCGGAAGGGCGCGGGCCAAGGGGCGAGCGATCCACAGCGTGTTCACGAACAAAAACTCGATTTTCCAATCAGGCTCGCTTCCTTGAAACCGTTGACAAAATGTTCATCGGGGCGCCCCTTGGCCCGCGTCCTTCCGGGCGGGGCTTATCCGAAACTCAGATTATGAACCCCGTTGACTTTCCCCACCTGGAACTGCGCGACTCCGGCGCCCACGGCCTTGGCGTCTTCGCCACCGCTCCCATCCCGCGCAACACGCTGGTGATCACCCATCGCGGCATCGAGCGGGAACTGACCCACGTGCCCGACGAGATGCGGGCGATGCAGATCGGGCCGGGGCTTTGGCTCTGCCAGGACATGGAGAACGATTCGCCGGACAACTATCTGAACCACAGTTGCGAGCCGAACGTCGGCTTCACGCAAGGCACATTGAGCATGTTCGCCCTGCGCGACATCGCCGCCGGCGAGGAGATTCTCTGGGACTACAGCACCTCGATGAACGAAACAGGCTGGCGGGTGAAATGCCGCTGCGGCGCGGCCACCTGCCGGGGCGAGATTCGCAGCTACCGCGACCTGAGCGAAGCGGAACAAAAAAAACTGGAACCCATTGCATTGAGATATCTCAGGGGTGCCTGAATGCGGTGCAAGAGCCGCGACTCAACGAGTCGCGGACGCATCCAGCCTGAAAGGGACGCCGATCGCGCAGCAGATGAACACAAAATGTCACCCGCGAAGATTTTTGATCAAATCCCGGCTATGCTTCGCTGTTCCGCATCGACCGGCCGGATCGTCCTGCCCGGATGCGAACGGAGGCGAATGGATCGCCCCGATACGCCAGCAAGCACCCAAGGAGGGGCGAACGACCGACTGACTGAACCGGGAGAAAGCCGTCTGGAAATGTTTCCAACGGACCGCTCCGGGGAACTTCCGGGGGCCGGGGGTCGGGGTAAGTTTGTGTCGCCCGATTGAGACGATGATGTCCGCCATTTTGCCAGAGAATTCGACCTTGCCTCGTGAAGAAGATGTGGTTCCCGGGGTGGCGCCCCACGGACAGGAATCCGCGGACGCCGTGTCGCGCGCAGCCGCCGGCTCCGATGGCGCGCGGGACCACGAAGCTCCGCCGCGGCTGAGCCTGACCGACTTCATGGATATCGAAACGCTTCAGGAGGTGCAGGACAGCTTCACCGCCCTGACGCAGTTTTCCACCCTCTTCCTCGATGCCGATGGCCGGCCCGTCACGCAGCCGACCGATGCCAACCGTCGGCTCAAGAGCGATCGCGTGCTCGACTTTCTGCTCACCGATGATCTGCCCACCCTCGAGAACGGCAGCGGCGGCTACGTCGCGCCCATCGTCGTCGAGGGCCAGGTGCTCGGCTCGATCACCGTCGCCACCTCCAAGGCCGACGCCTCTGCACCAACGCGCGTGCAACTGGAAAAGCTCGCCATCAGCCTCGGCGTGCCCGCCGAGGAGGTGGACAACCTCGTTCAATGCGCCCAGCGCGAATGCGGCCCCAGCAAGGCGGCCAGCCTTCAGTTTCTCTACCTGCTGGCCAACAGCATCGCCCGGCTGTGCTACGGCGACTTCCAGCTCCGCCGCCGCGTCGATGAACTGGCCGCGCTCTACAAGCTGAGCACCGTCCTGGCCGGCCATCGCAATCTTCAGCACGTGCTCGACACCGCCGTGCAGGCCGCGGCGGAGGTCATGAAAGTCAAGGCCGTCTCCATCCGCCTGCTCGATGACGCCGGACGATCGCTCGTCGCCCGCGCGACCTACGGCCTGAGCCCGCACTACATTCATAAAGGCCCGATCATCGCCGACAAGAGCGTGGTCTTCCGCAAGTCGCTGGCCGGTGAAGTGGTGGTGGTGGAGGATGTCACCAGCGACACGCGCATCCTCTATCCGCAGTACGCCCGCGATGAAGGCCTGGTCTCCATGCTCTGCACCGGCATGCTCTACCAGGGCCGGGCGATCGGCACGATCCAGGTTTTCACCGGTGAGCCACGAAAGTTCACCCGCTTTGAAATCAATCTGCTGCGCGCCATTTCGCAACTGCTTTCCACCGCCATCCAGAACGCGAAGCTCGACGGCATGCGCCGCGATGCCGAGCGCGTCCAGCGGCAGGTGCGACTGGCAGCCGATGTGCAAAAACGCATGCTGCCGGGTGATGTGCCCCGGCTCTCCGGCTTCGACATCGCCGCCCGCTACGTGCCCAGCGCCGAACTGGGCGGCGACTTCTACGACTTCATCAGCCTCAACGGCAACCTGGGCATCGCCCTGGGCGACGTGGTGGGCAAGGGCGTCGCCGCCAGCCTGCTCATGGCCAGCGTCCGCGCCTCGCTGCGGGCCTATGCCCAGGACCTCTACAACATCGATGAGATCATCCGCCGGGTGAATGTCGCCCTCTCCCGCGACACGCTCGACAACGAATTCGCCACGCTCTTCTACGGCGTGCTCGACCCCGCAAGCAGACGCCTGACCTACTGCAACGCCGGCCACGAAGCCCCCCTGCTGCTTCGCAACGGCAAATTCGAAAAACTCGAGGCCGGCGGCATGATCGTCGGCATCGACGGCGGTCAGCCTTACGAAAAAGGCATCGTCGATCTCAAGCCCGGCGACATGCTCCTGCTGTTCACCGATGGCCTGTGCGACGCCCAGAACTTCGACAAGCAGCGCTTCGGCCGCCAGCGCATCCTCGACGCCATGCTCGCCGCCCGCGAATCCACCGGCGCCCACGACGCCCTGAGCCACGTCCTCTGGGAAATGCGCCGCTTCGCCGGCCTCAACGAACGCACCGACGACACCACGCTGGTCATGATCAGGGTGCGGAAATAATAGGAAAAGGCGAATACTTATTATTTAATACTTATTACTTATTGGCTATATCGAACGGCATCATCGCTGCTCCGAAATAGCCATTAAGTAATAAGTATTAAATAATAAGTATTCGCCTTTCTGCCTTTTCTCATTCCGCAACGACTCGACGGCACCACCAAACTCCCGCAGGTCATCGGGTGCGTATTACCGTCTTCGATTGGCATGAAGTGTGATGCGCCATGCCGGAATCTCCTCGCCACACTCGGGGCAGCGCCGTACCGCCGCGTCGAGCGTGCCCTGAAGATCATAGCCGCAGCGCAGACATGCGCCGTTCTTCAAACGCAATCGTTTCTTGCGGTAGTCAACGATTGCCTTGGGACTGTACGAAAGGGCAATAAACCAAAGCGCCAGGGCGAGAAGTTCAAAGCTGTCGGCTGGGCGGGCATCAGGCGCCAGCCATCGGGCCACCCAGCACGCGGGCCACGACAGCAGCGCCAGCGCCCAAGCCGTGTTCCGAAGTGTAAAGTAGGTTGCCATGCTGTCTCTGTGGCTTGATATTACCATTAAGTAATAAGTAATAAGTATTAAGTATTCGCCTTTCTGTCTTTCCGCCTTTATCACAGCCCGACCGTCTTAAGCTGCGCCGCGATGATCTGCCCCGGCGTCACCGGACCCACCGGCGAAAACCCGCCGCGGATGAAGGTGATCGTCAGCAGCAGATTCCACGCGACAAGCAGCGCGATCGTGACGA
The DNA here is from genome assembly GCA_964649195.1 of uncultured Phycisphaeraceae bacterium. Taxonomy (GTDB): domain Bacteria; phylum Planctomycetota; class Phycisphaerae; order Phycisphaerales; family Phycisphaeraceae; genus JTS-RE9. Next base: position 30,107 of record CAZYPK010000035.1, on the reverse strand, counting down.
TGGCGGCCCGGCGCGGCCTGTTGGAAAACCGGTGAAGCAACGCCGCGGCGCCCAGCGCCATCAGCGGCGCGGAGTTGGCGAACAGGCGATGGCCGAAGCTGTGGCTGAAGGACCAGTCATGCCAGCAGGCGTGAACGTAGATGTGCGCCGCGGCCGCGATGAGCATCGCCGCCCAGAGCGATCGGCGCGGTTCATTGGCTGCCGCCGCCGAAACGACCAGCCCGATGAAACCGACCAGCAGAAACGGATGAAAATACCAGGCGCCGTGATTCAGCGAGAGCAGAATGTCAGGCAGCGCGGGGGAGAACCAGTTGAAGCCTTCGCCGTTGTTGCCATAGGAATTGACGACCCACGAACCGTAACTGATGCGCCAGATGACCAGTTGCAATGCCGCTGCGCACGCCATTGCGACCGGCACCGACATCACGCGCACGATTCCCCGCCGCTCGCGGCGTAGCGCCGTCATCGCCATCGCCGGCCAAAGCGCAACCAGCATCACCCCGTCCGTCGGCCGCAGCAGCACGACCAGCGCCGAAAACACCGCTGCCAACCGCCACAACCGCATCGAATCGGGCGACTCATGCAGATGCACCGCCAGCGACACCACGACGGCGACCATCGCAAAGCTCGCCGCATGCGCCATCAGCGGATAACTGCTCGTGTAATAGAGCACGTTCGTCGCAAAGAACGTCCCCGCCACCGCCACGGCTGCGCTGCGGTCATCGGTGAGCTTCGCCGCAGCCCGCATCAGCACGGCACAGGCCGCGATGACGATCAGCAGATGCCACAGCGCCACCGCCAGTTCGTAAGCGGTCGAGTAACCGCCCGCATCCCCGCCGGTGATTCGCTGCGCCAGATGCACGAGCGCGAAAGGCGGGCAGGTGATCAGCGCCCAGCCGAAGGTGTATTTGTTGATGATCCGACCATCAGCGGTGCGAGGCACATTCAACTCACCCGCCTTGTCGTAGAACACCGCCCGCTGCGGCGAAAGCTGCGTGATTTCATTTTCATACGCCAGATCACCATCGACGATCAGCGACCGCACCTGGGCGTAATACATCTGGGCATCGGCCCCGCGAATGAAGGTGCCGAAATATCTGTAGGTGATCGCCGACATCGCCAGGCCACCCAGCGCGATGCAGAGCAGCGCCATGTGCGACCATCGCCGCGAACCGGCGGCGGGCAGTGAAACGAGATGATGAGCCGTGAGTGTGGTCATGCCGCTGCCCTCGATGCACGATCCGCGAATCGATCCGCGAACACCGCTTGAGCCTTGGCCGCGACGGACGGCCAGTCGAACCGTTTCTCCACCCACCTCCGCCCCGCCGCGCCCATGCGGCGCCGCACGCCTTCATCAGCCAGCAGTTGTGACGCCGTTGCCGCCAGCTCGCTCTCGTTCTCGCAATCCACCAGCCGCCCCGTTTCCAAGTCGCGCATCGCCTCGCTCGTCCCTCCGCTGCGCCCCGCGATCACCGGCTTGCCGCAGGCCTGGGCTTCCACCAGCACCATGCCGAACCCCTCGAAATCCCCGCGAACCCGCACGTTGGGCAGCACAAACAGATCGCACTGCTGAAAGCAGGCCCGCAGTCGTTCATCCGATGGCTCGCCGAGAAACCGCACATGATTCGCCAGGTTTCCCGCCGCCACCATCGCTTCGAGTTCGCCTCTCGTTTCGCCTTCGCCGACAATCGCGTAGAGCGCATCGGGGATGCGTTCGATGATGCGAGGCAGCGCCGCGATCAGGCGGGCGTGCCCCTTGCGGGCCTGGAGGCGGCCGACCGTGAGCATCACGCGACGATCGCTCCAGCCCAGTTCAGTGCGAAGTTCATCATCGCGCTCCGCCACATCAAACGCCGCCGCATCCACGCCGGGATTGATGATCTCCACGCGGGCCACATCGACCTGCCAATCTTCAATCAGAATCCGCGCGGTGTTCGCACTGTTGGCGATGAGCACGCGCGCGCCGTGCAGGACCCGCCGGGTGAGAAACGAAAGTTCGCGGCTCGTCGCGGCCGTGTTGAGTTCCTCGCCATGCACATAGCATCCATAAGGCACGCCGAAACGCAGCTTCGCCATCAGCGCCAGCAGTCCTTCGGGCAGCAATCTGCCGCAGTGAATCTGCGCGATGGTGTTGTTCCGCACCGTTTCAGCGATCCGGCGAAACGCCTTCATGTATCGTCGCACATGGGCAAAACCTGCAATTCCCCAGCTTGGAAACGTCAGATTCATTCTGGAAATCGGCAGGTCATGAGCGCGGTCAAACATCGCGGCGCCGGCGTAATCACCGGCGAGCACCTGCACGCTGCCGCGCGGCCAGCGACGGTACAGTTCCCACAGCCACCGTCCGCTGCCGCCCGTGCGAGGCGGAAAGACTTCGCTGATGACCAGCGTCCTGCTCATGCGACTTTCCTCATCACGCCGGCCCTGCCCGCGGTTTCGTACTGATGAAGCATCGCCTTGGTGTGAGCCTCGAGACTGAAGATCGTCTCACAACGGATGCGACCCGCCGCACCCAGCGACTGACGAAGTGAAACATCCTTGAGCAGCCTTTCCATCGCCGCGGCCAACGGCACAGGACTTTTCGCAGGCACCAGCAGGCCGGTCTCTTCATGGATCACCATCTCGGGAATGCCGCCCACGTGGGCGCCGATCACCGGCAGACCATGCGACATCGCCTCGAGCGTCGCATTACCCAAGGGCTCCACATGCGAAGGCACCACCGCGATATCCGCCGCCGCCAACCAGCGATCGACATTCTTCTGAAAACCCGCAAAACGAGGCGAGATATTGAGGTTTTTCGCCAGGTTCTCCATCTCCCGGCGATAGGCGCCATCACCGGCCAGATCATCGCCGACGATCACGAGCTGCGCCTGCAAGCCGCCCTGCTCCTTGAGCAGCGCCCACGCCTGAAGCAGATCCGCCACACCCTTGCGCTCGATGATCTGGCCGGCAAACAACACCGCCGGTTGCTCAGTGGGCAGACCCAGTTCAGCCTTGGCGCTCATCCGATCCGTTTCCAACGCGCGCGGCGGCAACGATAACCCGTCATACACCACTGAACGCGCGCTGCTCGCCAGCATCGTCGATCGTTCACACAGTTCACTCATCAGCGCCTGCGACACAAAGATGTGCTTCTCCGCGCCGAACTTGTTGAACCAGTCAATCGCCTGGCCGTCGTAGAGAAAGCGGTGATGGCAGATGCGCGAAATATTCATTCCTCGTGCCGCATCGAAGAATATCTGAGCCGAGGGAAGATCGTTGGCGTGAACGACATCGATCCGTTCACGCTTGAAGAAGCTGCGCAGCGATGTGCGAGCCGCGTAGTAGCGCCAGAAGCGACGCAGGCTCGTATAAATCACGGGGAAATAATGGCAGCGAAAACCGGCGGATTCGTAGCGATCCATCACTTCGCCGCGCTTGCCCAGCAGGAAGACGACCTCGTGCCCTTCATCGCGCAGGCCGATCGCCAGTCGCTGGGCGGCCATCTCCGCGCCGCCGATGTACGGCGCGCGGCTGGTGATGCAGACCTTGTGCTTTCTCGCCGCGGACTGCTCGCTCTGCGGAAATGGAAGCACGTCACGGCGTTGTTGTTGATTCATGCCGCCCATCGTTCGCTGCTCCTTTTGATGCCTTTGCCCAGGATCGATGCGTAGATTCCCCGCAGTTTTCGCAGGCTTGCCGCCGGGCTGAATGTGTCCGCCACGCGCCGCCTGCCTGCGGCTCCCTTTTCCTTCCGCTCCGCCCCGTTGGCGATCATCTCTTTCACCGCGATCGCAAGGGCCTTGCGATCGCCGGTCTTCACCATCCGCCCCGCGTCCCCCACCACCTCCTTCACCGATCCGCCCTCGTATCCCACCACCGGCGTGCCGCAGGCCATCGCTTCACAAACGCTGTTGCCGAATGTTTCGTATTCGCTGGTGCTGATGAAGATGTCGGTGCCCGCCATCAACGGCTCGATCGGTTCGACATGTCCCAGCCAGCGCAGGCGATTGCCCAGGCCGGTGAGCGCGATGCGATCGAGCAGTTCATCGCGATAGCTTTCAAATCCTTCGGGCACGCCACCGGCGATGAGGCCGACGATGCGGCGATCCTGATGCGCGAGTTCCGCGACGAGATCAACAAAGTGATCCAGGTTCTTGATCGGCCGCAGCGCGCATGCCGCCGTGAGCACGATCTGATCTTCGCTGATGCCCCACGAAGCTCGCGCCTGCATTCGCAGCGCTTGAACATCACCAACCTGATCGAGATCGACGCCCAGCGTGATGATGTGTTGTTTTTCCGCAGGAACGATGCCTTCAATCGCGTCGGCACAATCGCTCTGCTGCTGCCTCGAAGTCCAGAGCAGCGCGTCAGGCCGGCGCGAAGGTGAGCCGAAGGCCCACTGACAGAACGGTGCGGATATTCGGAATCGCACATGGCAGACGATGGGCAGATTCAGCAGCCGCTTGACCATCAGCGCGAAGGGATAAACATCATGTTCGTTGCAATGAATGATGTTGACGCCCTGCTGCCTGGCCCAGTTGGCGAGCCGCCATGCGTGCCACATGCCGGGCAGCGGCCACTTTTTGCTGGGCATCGGCATCGGCGTCACGTGGCAGGGAATGCCCTGCGTGCGCAGCCAGTGTGAGAATTCACCCTCGGCGCGAGTCGCCACGCAGCCGGCGAGCGGCATGCCGTCGCCATGCGACAGCCACTGCTTGAGCACGCGGGCGGTGCTGCTGAGGTTGGGGTTGTTGGTGAGAATGAGCGGGCGCATGGGAGGATGGTCGTTGTCTTTGATTGTCGGACCCCACGCACAGGAGTGCGTGGGCTTTGCGACGGACTGTTTGCTTCTCAGCCGCCGACATAGCTGTCGTAACCGAGTTTTCCGAGCATGATTTTGGCCGGTCTTCCGAAACAGCGCAGCAGTTGCCCCTTAATCGCATTCTTGAGGCGGAATTGTTTTGGGCCTGTGATCCAGATGTTCATCTTGGTGTAGCCCGGCGACGGACTGGCGACATGTTTTTCGCGAACGATGAATCGGCTGTCGAAACATCGCTCGGTGAAATAGGCCAGATGTGCTTCGAGCGGGTTGTCATCGTGACCCTCCTGATGCAGATTGCGCAGCGGGATGTTCACGATGATGTTCGAAGCAAAGCGCAGCATGGTGTTCAAGGCGTGCAGCGATTGCCTGCGGGTCAGATGCTCAAGCACATCACCGAAGATGGCCAGATCGAAGCGGGTCATGTTGCGGTCGATCCAGTCCTGAAGCAGGGCTTCGTGAACGCTGTTGTAAATGTGTGATCGCTCCAGCAGCGCGACCGTCCGCGGGCAGCCTTCAATCGCTGTAAGGGCGACATCATCGCCCCGCAGATCGCGGCAGAGCATGCCCATCTTGCCGCGTCCCGCGCCGAAATCGACCACCGATTTGGGGCGAATCATGCGAATCTGCTCGCGCACGTGACCGGCAACGATGTCGTCGCTGGTACCGCCTTCGTAGGGATGAGTCATGGTTCATGCTCCGAACCCACGCACGGGAGTGCGTGGGCTTTTGCGGGTTATGCCGCCAGTTTCCAGTCGCAGGGCAGCACGACATAGGCCTGGCGCGAATCGGGAATCTTGCCGGTGCCGAACAGGTCGGCGAAGACCACATCGAAGCGGGCCGCGCCATCGATGCAATCGATCATCTCCGGCTGATCGGCGAAGATGATGTCCACGTAATAAGCGCCGGGCGTCAAAGTCAGATTCGGAATCGAGCAGCGCAGCGTCGCCTTTGACAGATCACTGAGCACCAGGTCGGCGTGATACTGCGTTTGAAAAAGCACCACATGCTGCCCCAGCTCATTGCGGAGGGTGATCGCACATTCACCGCGGGTGACATCGGCGAGATTCGCCAGATCGAGTTCGATGTCAAGCGTGCCGCCGCACGGCATCACGCCGCCGGGCGAACAGTCGCCGCCGAGGCGAATGCCGTTGAACACCGGGTCATGATTGCATTGTCTTGCACGCTTTCGTTCGATGAGCGGCATGTCGGCCTGCTGGGCGACGGTTTCGTAATACTGGCGGACACCTTCATCCACTGAAACACAGCCTCGCGTCTTGCCATGATCGAGCACCATCACTTGCGAACACAAAGCGCGGATCGAATCCATGTTGTGGCTGACGAAAAGAACCGTGCGGCCTTCGTTGCGGACGACATCCTGCATCTTGCCCAGACACTTGCGTTGGAAGGCGACATCGCCGACGGCGAGCACTTCATCGACGAGCAGAATCTCAGGCCGCAGATGAGCGGCGACGGCGAAGGCCAGACGCACCGCCATGCCGGAGGAGTAGCGTTTGACCGGCATATCGAGGAACTTTTCGATGCCGCTGAAGGCGATGATCTCATCGAAGCTGCGCTGTATCTCGGCACGGGTCATGCCCAGGATCGAGCCATTGAGGTAAATGTTTTCGCGCCCGGTCAGTTCGTTGTGGAAACCGGTGCCCACTTCGAGCAGGCTGGCGACGCGGCCGCGAATGATCGCATGACCTTCGGAGGGATCGGTGATGCGCGAAAGGATTTTGAGAAGCGTCGATTTACCGGCGCCGTTGTGGCCGATGACGCCCACGACGTGGCCGCGTTCGATGTCGAAGGTGACATCGCGCAAGGCGTGGAAGATGTCATCGGTCTTCTTCCTGTCGCCCTCGGTGGTTTCTCGTTGCTTGCGTCGGAACCATTGATTGGTCTTCCGGGCGATCGCTTCGCGGAAGGTGGAGGTGAAGGCCGTCCCGCTGCCGAGGTGGTAGGACTTGCCGAGGCTTCGCGATGTGATGGCAGATGAAGGCATGGAGTCGGGAGGCAGGTGCTGAAGGCTGAATACTGAATGCTGAAGGCTGAAGGCTTCTACACCACGTCCGCGAAGCGGCGTTCGGTGCGGTGGAAATAGATGAGGCCCAGGAAAAGGAGGATGCAGGAGGCAAACATGGAAAGCGCCCATGCCGCGTAGTTGATGGAGGCGCCGAGGATGGCGGCGCGGAAGGCTTCGATCGTGCCGCCCATCGGGTTCAGTTGCAAGAGCCACTGCCATTGCACGGGCACGATGGTGACGGGGAAAATCACCGGCGTGACGAAGAACCAGAGTTGCAGCATGAAAGGGACGACATAGCGAAAGTCACGATAGGCGACATTCAGCGCCGCCAGCAGCAGGCCCACGCCCAGCGCCGCCGCGATCATGGTCGCCGACAATGCCGGCAGCAGCATCAGTTGCCAGGTCACCGGCACGTCGTACCAGATCATCATCGCGACAAGGACGAGCGCTGAGACGATCAGATCGATCGCCGGCACGCCGATGGAAGCGACGGGGACAATCAAGCGGGGAAAATAGATTTTTCGCAGCATGGCGGCGTTGTTGACCAGGCTCATCGACGCGGCGGCGACGGCGCCGGAGAAAAAAGTCCACGCAATCATGCCGGAGAAAAAGAAGATCGGATAAGGCACGGGCACCTTCGCGGCCACGCCCAGCAGCCTTCCAAAGAAGACGCTCGCCACCGCCATCATCGCCAGGGGTTGAATCACCGCCCACGCGGCGCCGAGGACGGTCTGCTTGTAGCGCACCTGCACATCGCGCAGCATGAGGAACCAGAGCAGGTCGCGATAACGCCAGAGTCCGGAAAGATCGAACCGTTGCCAGCCGCGGCGCGGCTCGATGCGGGTGATCTCTTCATTGACGGCGCCCTGATCCAGGACAGCCGCGTCCGCATCGGCGCTGACCGTGGCGGCCTGCGCCACCTGCGAGCATCGTGCGTCCATTGCGGTCATGCGGATCACCTTCGAGTCGGTTCGCCCATCAGCCGTGCCATCGATCACACCATGCATCGATCCAACCGGCACAAGCCTCACAATCGATATCGACGGCACGCCCGGCCCGCTTTAGATCGGAAGCAACTCCAAACCGTGGGGTGCATTCCCCATGTGTTTTTCGCTCCATTTCAACCGCTCCGAAGTTGAGACGTGTAACGATTGTGCCGATGGCAACGAGTGACCCGGCAGGACCATGCGTGCGCGGCTGGTCGCTCATTCATGATGCATCCATCACACGCCGCCAACTCGAAAGCCTCTCATGCCACTGATGCAACTGCTCCCAACTTCGACGCGCCGCGCCGCCAAGAGATGGCTGGGTTTGGAACTGAACATGCGCCCGCAGATCTGCGTGCCTCGTGAAATGCACGGCGGCAACGATGGCATCTGGTGCATCACGCCGCGGATCAGCCGCGATTCGATCATCTATTCCTTCGGCATCGGCACCGACATCTCCTTCGATCTTTCCCTGATCGAAACCTATGGCTGTGCCGTGCATGCCTTCGATCCCACGCCCAAGTCGCTCGCATGGCTTGCCGCGCAGGACACACCGGCGGAGCTGCGCGTGATCCCCTGCGGACTGGCGGATTACGACGGGAAGGCGAGATTCAATCCGCCGGTCGATGCAAAGCATGTGTCCCACACGATGCTCAGCAGGCCCGCCACGGAAGCGGCGGCGATTGAAGTCGAAGTGCGCAGGCTGGAAACGATCATGCACGATCTGAACCACACGCGCATCGATCTTCTGAAGATGGATATCGAAGGCGCCGAGTACGACGCGCTCGATGACGTGATGCAGTCGGACATTCGGCCGCGCCAGTTGCTGGTCGAGTTTCATCATCGCTTCCCCGGCGTGGGAACCCGCCGCACACACGCGGCCATTCGTCAGCTCAAGGCGTGTGGCTATCGCCTGTTTCACGTCTCGCAGACGCAGATGGAGTTCAGCTTCATTCTTCAGGAGAAGGTGCGATGCTGAATGAAGCATCCGTTGCAACGCGAGGAGAACGCATGTTGCTCGCGCTGGCGTTTGTCGCCGTGACGCTGATCGCCGCGCGCCTGCACAGCGGCGGAATGCACGATGTCATTGCATGGGACGAGGCGAACTACACCTTCGCCGCCCAGGAAGGCTTCATCGCCAACGCCTTCGAGCTGGGCGAATTGAGCAAACTGCGCCATCGTCACGCTCCGCTGATGTGTTACGCCATCGCCCTCAGCACCGCGATTTTCGGCAACGACGAATGGGCCATTCGCCTGCCGGCCATCATCGCCTGCGCCGCATCGTGCGGGCTGCTCGTGCTCATCGGCTTCGATCTGTCGCGCGGCTGTTCAACCCTGTCGCGGCTGATGTGCGGCATCGTTGTCGGGCTTGTGCTGGCCACTTCACCCGCATCGATCGAACTGGCCGGCGTGATTCAGCCTCACTCGTTTGTGATCTTCTTTCTGCTGCTGAACCTCTGGACGCTGTGCCGCTATCTGCGCGATCTGCGGCGAAGCGATGCGATGCTGTTCGGCCTGTCGCTGGCCGGGCAGTTTGTCACGATGGAGTATGGCCCGGTCATTCTCTGCCTGTCGCTGCTTGCCGTGGCGCTGGCGCAGCCGAGGCTGTTGTTTGGAGAAGCTGCAAGCGTTCCCGCCACGCTGCGCGACGCCATCATGATGCTGCTTCGCATTCCGCGCACCCTGCATCGGGATATTCGCCATGCGGCGGCGCTCTGTGTGGCGGCGACGGCGATCCTCTGGCCGGCCGGCGTTTTTCTGCTGGGCATTCCCTCCAATTTCACCTTCTTTCTGCTCTATGCCGCCAACGGGCATCCTGTTTTCTTCCGCGGCGAGATGCACCTGCATGTGCCCAAGTATGCCTACGCCTACTGGTACTGGATGGACTATCCGCTGCTGCTGATCGGCATGATGGTGGCGATGGCGCTCATCGCCGCCCGGGCGGTCATGCAGCGATCGGCCGTCGCGGTGACGCTGGCCGTGTTCACCTTCGGCCTGACGGCTTCGGTCCACGGCGCGCACATCATGCAGCTTTGCAAAAGCATTTTCATGATTCCGCCGATCGCCCTGGGCGGACCGCTTGCATTTGCGGCGCTGATGAAATCCATGCCTTCACCACGCAGGGCCTGGCCCGCGCTGATCGCAACAAGCCTGGCGGTGATGGCGATCCTCGGCGCCCGGACGGAACCCATGTCGCGGGATGATGATCCCAACCTGCGCCTGGTGGAGATGACGCGGATCATCGCCCGGCAGGCTTCGCCCAACGATCATGTGCTGGCGCAAGGCTGGCCCATCGTGCGGTACCTGCTCCATCTGAAGTGGAACCGCCCCGATCTGATCATCGATCAGTACGACCCGCGAAACCGCGAAGCCGACCGACTCGATCCGAGGCTCGATGAAGGCGAGTTCGCATGGGCCTTGACCATCGGGCCGACGACCGCAGCCCACCGGGATTGCCCTGTGCTGATGCGCCTTCGCCGCGACTGGCTGGTGGCCGATGATCGGAGCGCGAGCGATCGTGAGTACCGCGTTTATCACTGGCAAAAACATGAGGCGATGTCGAATCGCCCCAGTCACGTTCCCATTCTGCAAACCGCGAGCCGGAAGGAAGGCCAACCATGAGCTACCAGACCGCAACCTGTCCATCCCATGATGCGCAGACGATTCATGCCGTCACCGCTCCGCGCGGCACGGATGTGATCGATGATTCACTCGATGTCATCGAGGATCTCTACGAATACAACCACTGGATCTTCAGCCAGCTTCGCCCCTGGCTGGGCGGCGACATCCTCGAAGTCGGCAGCGGCACGGGCAACATCACCCGCTTCCTCTCCATGGTCGCCAATCGCGTCGTGGGCATCGAGCCGGTCTCGAAGTTCACGGAGCGATTCCGCGATCGGCTCAGCCACATGTCGCACGTCAGTTGCAGGGACGGCTATCTGCACGAGATGGCCAGACCGGAGCGCGATGAGGATCGCTTCGACACCGTGGTCAGTTGCAACGTGCTCGAACACATCGAGGATGATGTCGCAGCCTTGCGCGACATGGCGGGGCATCTGCGCCCGGGCGGGCGGGTGATCATTTTTGTTCCCGCCGGTCCTGGCGCGCTGGGAAAGCTGGATGTGGAACTGGGGCACTACCGCCGATATACGAAGCGATCGCTTCGCGGTGCGATGGAGGCTGCCGGTCTGGTTTGGGAGCGCGGCCGGTACAGCAACATGATCGGTCTGGCGGGCTGGTGGCTCAACAGCGTGGTGCTGCGGCGGACGAAGGTGCCGGCGAAGCAGGCCGCGGCGTTTGACAAGCTGGTGCCGCTGATCAGCGCGATGGAGAGGCTGCTGCCGCTGCCGTTTGGCCAGAGCGTGCTGGGTGTGGCGCGGAAGGTCGGGTAAGACGTGAAGACATTTCGACACGCTGGCCGAGCGACAGGAACATTCGAGACTTCTGAATAACCCCCGATGTACCGTGAACCGGGGATCGCGAAGCCGCAAGCGGCTTGGACCTGAGGTTATTCAGGAAGCCCATTCATCAAACAAAAAACTCCACCTGCTGATGCCGGTGGAGTTTTGATTTGTTGAACGATTGGAGATGCCATCGCCGCATTACCAGCGGCCGCCGCCACCGCCACCGCTGCCGCCGCGACCACCGCCGCCGCCGCCACCGAAGCCGCCCCGTCCGCGACCACCGCCACCGCCGCCACCAAAGCCGCCGCGACCGCCGCCGCCTTCGGTCTTGGGACGCGCTTCGTTGACGTTGAGCGTGCGGCCTTCGAACTCCTGGCCGTTGATCGCATCGATCGCGGCCCGGGCTTCGTCATCGTTGGACATGGTGACGAACGCGAAGCCGCGCGGACGACCGGTTTCACGGTCGTTGACCACCGCGACTTCATCGACGGTTCCGTGCTGACCGAACAGGTCGCGCAGCGTGTCCTCCGTGGTCTTAAAGGACATGTTCCCAACATAGATCTTCATGGCGACTCTCCAAAGGCGTGGCACTGGGCGCTCTACTGTTTTTTCTTTGGAGAGGAGCCGGGGTGTCACGAGATTTAGGACTGGATCAGCGACTTCCGCTGATCGACTTGGCCAATATCCCATAAGACAAATCGGTTGTAAAGTCCAATGTGGAAAAGCCCAATGTGGAAAAGCGCCTGAGCAGCGGTCGCCTTGGTTTCATTGGGCATCCTCAAGCGAACGCAGATGCGCCATCGCCTGGTCGATGGTGGGGACGACAACCCCGCGACGTCTGCCTGCCTGGTCCAGTTCCGACAGCAGCAGCAACTCCTCGATATTTTCATCTTCCGCCAGGCGGCGACGAGCCCGGCCACCGAGCGTGCCATCGCGGTAGGCATGGGCCTCCATGTGATGGGCGATGAAGAACATCGTGCGATCGGTCACCGCGCCTTCCAAGGCCGCCACCGCCGCCCCGACATGATCGCCGCGGTCGATGCCTTTGCCGACATCGTGCAGCAGAGCCGCCAGCAGAAACTCCTGATCGTAGCCGCGCACCTGGCAGGCCAGGCTGAAAACCTGAAGGCTGTGATAGAGGGCGTCGCCCTCGGGATGATGCGTCGCGCTCTGCTTCACCTCCTCCAGAGGAAGAAGCAACATGCGATAGAGTTCATAAGGATCCATGTGATCATCGAATCGCTCCATCGCGGCGTCGAGGTCAAGCGCCGGGTCCGCTTGCAGAAGAAATTGTTCCAACCGGGCGATCGATGCGCGTTCGATCGGCTTGCCGGTGATCGAGCTGCGGAAAGGATAATTCACCTTGTCCGCCGCGTAGAGCGTCAGTTCGTATTCGAAACGATCCTGCACGTGAATGTGGGTGAAGACACGTTCCTCATGATGCTTGCACACACGTTTGCGTTCGACATCATGGCGAAGTCCTTCTTCGTCAAGGATGGCGGTGACCGCGGCGGCGGTGTCGGAGAAGACATGGATATCGATGTCCGAGCCTTCGCGGACATGACCGGTGAGCACACTGCCGATCAGATGCGGATGGAACCGATGCAGCTTTCGCATCAGACGAAGCGCATCGATGCGCATGTCCAGCAGCTTCACCCGCCTCTTGTCGCCTTCCATGAGGTCGGCGTAAAGCCGCACCTCGTCACGGATTTCCGCGTTGGATGGCAGATCACGAGGATGATGTTTGCAGCTAATGCCCATCTCACGCGCAGCTTTCCGCTTGGCGGTGAAATACTCCGATTCTTCACGGGCATACATCAGTTGGGCGGCTCGCCTGGCAATCCGCCTGCGGATTCTGGGGTCGGACATGGGGATTGGTGCGTCGATATCAAGCCACTCGAAGCGACGCGGGGCTGTGAATGAATTGTAGCAAACAAAGACGGGAGTCAAGCCATGAAAAAACCCCGGTCTCAGGGTAAAAGCATTTGGGCCTGAGTTCGGGATAAGCCCCGCCCGGCCCCCGGCCCCCGGCCCCCGGAGCCTGAGAACTTATTCCGGGTGGCTGGGGCTGAGGCCTTGCGAAGCCCCGGCCAGGCGACCATCGACTTTCAGTTGCGCCACCTTGCTTCTTGCGCTTGGGCCGGGGCTTCGCGGACTCAGCCCCAGCCACCCGACGTGGATTGGATGGCCCATGGCCCGCGCCCTTCCGAGCGGGGCTGAGGCATTGTGAAAAGTCATCTCCTTCAAACGCAAAACCCCGGCGTGCGCCCCCTACTTCTTCTTCGCATCCGACCGGGCCTTGAGCTTGGCGTTCACATCCTCGCGGAATGCCTTGGCGTTGACCGTGTAGATTTTGCCGTCGCCCACCGGCTGGGCCTTGTCCGGGCCTTCCTTGCGCACGATGATCGGCGGCAGGTGAATCACCGTCTTGTCCGGCAGCAGCGTCTTGTCGCCGCGCACCAGGCCGGTGAGAATCTTGATCGACTGATAACCGTACTCATAAGGCTGCTGGGCGACGGTGCCGTGGATGTGGCCTTCGTTGATGCCGACGAGGGTGTCGTCCGCCTCATCGAAGCCGACGATCTTCGTCCTGCCCAGCCGTCCCGCCGATTTCACCGCCTGAAGAATGGCGGGCGGGTTGTATTCGAACAGGCCCACCATGCAACCCATATCCGTGTGGTTGGTCAGCGCATCTTCGGCCAGTTGCAGGCTCTTGGCGGCATTAAACCCATCGGTGAGCGTGCCCAGGATGGTGTACTTGTCGTTCTTGATCACTTCGTTGGGCGGATCGATCTTCAGATTGTCGCCATCCTGCATCGGGCGATCGAAGACCTGATCGATCAGGCCCTGTCGGCGCTGACGGGCGTTGAGCTGATCCATGCCGCCGACGAAGATCATGATCGTGCCGCCGTCGGGCATCGCCTCCTTGAGCAGCTTGCCCGCCTCGTGGCCGGCCATGTAGTTGTCCACGCCCACGTAGTAGCGGCGCTTGGTCTGCGGGGCGTCGGAATCGTGGGTGATGAGGAAGGTGGTGTCGGCGACCTTGTCGTAAAGCTCGCGCTGATTGACCGGGTCTATCGCGGTGACCGCAATGCCCTTGGCCCCGCGGGTCATGAGGTCTTCGAGAATCCGCTTCTGGTCGGCGGCATCGCCCTTGGGCACCAAGAACTCGGCCTTGATGTTGAAATCCTTGGAAGCGGCGATCACCCCCGACTCGGCCAGATCCCAGAATCGGGCCGAGCCATTGACGACAAAGGCGAGTTCCGCCTTTTCACCGCAGCCGGCCAAAGCGAACGCAAGCAAAACCATCGCGAGGGAACGAATGATGGACATGGTGGAGCCTCCGTATTGAAGAACAAGCCGCATGGGAACCGGGCAAGAGAAACCAATCTACCGGCGTGACACGCAGGCGGCAAACAGGGGCCGGGTTTTGAGAAGTTTTGGGTGGCTGGGGCTGAGGCGCTGCGAAGCCCCGGCTCCCCCGGCTCTCCCGGCTCTCCCGGCTCACTTCGCCGGGCGACTCACCCTTCCGCGTCGCCGAATATGGCTTTGCCGATGCGGACGATGTTGGCCCCTTCCTCGACGGCCACCTCGAAATCGCCGCTCTGCCCCATGGAGAGAATGTTGAAGTGCTTGCCGGTGAAACGCAGCCCCTTCATCTCTTCAAAGGCCTCGGCGGTGCGGGCGAAAAGATCGCGGCGCTGTTCCCTGTTGTAGCTTGCCGGGGCGTCGGCCATCAGCCCGCGCAGGCGCAGGTGGAACATCGAATCGACCTGCTCGGCCACATGGGCGATGGCCGGGAGCGCCAGGCCAAAGTGATTCTCCAATCCGCTGGCGTTGACCTGAAGAAGAATGTCGATCGGCTGATCGCTGCCATCGGGGCGATCGTTCTGGCGGGCGCCGATGGCGTGCAGTTCCTCGGCCACGCGAAGGTTGTCCACGCTGTGAACCAGGCGGACCAGAGGCACCACCTGCCGCACCTTGTTGCGCGGAATGCTGCCGACCATGTGCCAGCGAATGTCCGGCTGATCGGCGCCCTGCCCGCGCGAGAGGAATCGCCGGCGGCCCAGAAACTCCTCCAGCGCCGCGACGCGCTGCCCCAGTTGCTGGACGCGCGTCTCGCCGAAGTCGCCGTGCCCCAGTTCCACCAGCGTGCGAATCTCATCGGGACTGGCGGTGGTGGTGACGGCGACGAGATGAATCTGATCGGCATCACGACCGCGACGGGTCGCAGCTTCGCCGATCTGCTGCTTCACCCGGCGGTAGGCGTCGCGTACCTGATGCGGTCCGGTTGTTCGAGTGGCTGACATTGCGAGACAGGATACCAAGAGGCGGCAAGGAAGGCACAAGGCAAACCGGGGCGGAGTCTGCGAAGTTTTGGGTGGCTGGGGCTTTGCTCCGGGTGGCTGGGGCTGGAGGCTTTGCGCAAGCCCCGGCCCGGCGACCATCGACTTTCAGTTGCGCCACCTTGCTTCGTGCGCCTGGGCCGGGGCTTCGCGGACTCAGCCCCAGCCACCCGACGGGGCCGTTTCATTCTCGGCACCCACTCTGTCGGAAGTTCCAAATGACAAACCTCAAACTCCAAACAAGTTCCAAAGAACAAAAAACGCAATCAAAACAGAATCCGGATTCGGATCGGCTTTGCCCGGCTCGGCTCGCTTTCGAGTTTGTTTGAGATTTGGATGTTTGCGATTTGGAGCTTTTGCTTCCGGTGATGGGATGAAGAATTAAACGGCCCTGCCACGGCAGCCGCTACAACCCGCACAGATTCACAACCATCTTCACATCGGAAATCTTCACCTCTGGCATCGACCGGCGGCAAATGCGTTTCTTGACTCGACGGGCGGAACAACCGTCCCACCGGGAAAAGAACCGATCATGAGCAGCCACTTCAAAGCCCGCCGCCCCCGGCCCCCCCGGTGCCCCCGGTGCCCTCACCGCCCTCAGCCGGTCGATGGCCAAGGCGTCTGGAGCGGCCTCGATTCACTCGAAGCCCGCTGCTACATGAGCGCAGCGCCGGTCGAAACGGGCAACATCATGGCGGTCGCCAATTCGCTGGGATCGATCCCGCAGATGCACTCGTTGCAGAGCGCGATCGGCAACCTCGATGACATCGATCTCTTCGCCATCGATGTCGCCGCCGGCCAGAAATACACCTTCGACATTGATGGCGACGGCGGCTTCGACTCGCACCTGCGCATCTTCAACGCCTCGGGCAAACAGATCGCCGGCAACAACAACGGCAGGGATTTCGGCGAAGCCAAATCGCTCGATTCCTTCGCCACCGTCACCTTCAAGACCGAGGGCCGATATTTCATCGGCGTCTCCGGCGCAGGCAACGCCAAGTACAACATCACCTCCGGCCTGGGCGTCAGGAACGCGAAAACGCTCGGCTCCTATGAACTGAACATCACCAACATCACCCCCGCCGACACCGCCGGCAAAACCCTGGCCACCGCCTTGAACCTGGGCCAACTCGACGGCAATCTCGAAATCAACGAGTTCGTCGGCCAGTCCGACACCATCGACTACCACCGCTTCACCCTCGCCGACACCGCGCGGTTCAACCTGTCGCTGAGCGACCTGACCGGTGATGCCAATGTCCGCCTCATCCACGATGCGAACCTGGACAACAAGGCGGCGAAGAAAGAGGTCATCGCCGTTTCCGCGGCCAAAGGCTTCAGCGATGAAACGATCGAGGCGGACCTTGCAGCAGGCACGTACTTCATCGAGATCAAGCGAAAAGCAGGCAACGCCTATTACACGCTGAACCTCACCGCCGAGGTGGCCGGGCAGGAGCAGATCGTTCCGCAGAACGATCCCGCACCGCAACCGTCACCTGCACCGGCTCCCGCGCCGCAGCCCGGGCCCGAGCCTGCGCCGCAGCCGGTGAACGATTGGTTTTCGCAGAATCTCAGCGATGCGGGGATCATTTCGCTGTCGCGCAGTTTGTTTGTCGATGGCAGCCTCAGTCGCGGCGACATGATGCAGATTTTCCGGGTGGCCGGCGATGATGATGGCGTCGTCGATCTGAGCGAGTTGACCGATCTTCGCCTGATCGTCACCCATGCCGACGCGCTGGGCGTGACCGATGATGTGCGCGTGCTGGCCGCGAAGGTGGTGAGCAGCCACGCCGCCAATGCGAAGTATCAAGGCGGCGCGCTGGGCAATCTCGCCGCCGGTTCGAGCGAAGCGCATCTGGACAAGCTCGTGGACAAATGGTTCCTGGGCGCCGACCGCCCCAACGCCACCATCTACGGCTCCACGTTCCAGTATCGCCTGGCCAAGGGCAGTCTCTTCGTCAACGGCCCGGCCCTGACCGACATCGAACAAGGCTACGTGGGCGATTGCTACCTGCTGGCCTCGCTCGGCTCGGTGGCGATGGTCGATCCCCAGGCGATCACCGACATGTTCATCAGCAACGGCGACGGCACCTTCGCCGTCCGCTTCTTCCGCAACGGCGTGGCGGACTACGTGACCGTTGACATGCACCTGCCCACCGACAACCACGGCCGGCTCATCTTCGCCGGCATGGGCAACCACGCTTCCTCTTCGGGCAACGAACTGTGGGTCGCCCTGGCCGAGAAGGCTTACGCCCAGCTCAACGAAGCCGGCTGGATCGGACAGGATGGCGCCAATTCCTACGCCGGCATCGAAGGCGGCTGGATGGAATCCGCCTACGAACAGATCCTCGGCCGCAACGCCAACAGCCACTACGCACCGGCGGAATCGTTCCTCATCGACGCCCTCCAGACCGGCAGGATGATCACCCTCGGCAGCAACGGTTCGACGAGCAGCGGCATCATCCCCGGCCACGCCTATGTGCTGAAAAACCACAACCCCTCCAACGCCACCTTCGACCTCTACAACCCCTGGGGCGTCCAGCACGCCAACGGCCTGACCTACGCCCAGGTCCAGGCGAACTTCGCATGGGTGGCGGCGGCGTGAGGCAGAGGGCAGGGAACAGGAGACAGGAAACAGGGGACAGGTGACAGGAGACACAGAGGTCAGAGGATTGCAAAATATCCAATGGCCATTGCAAAATGCAAATTGTTCGGAATGTTCAACTCGCACGCGATCGGTTTTTCATTTTGCAATTTTCAATGGCCATTGGATATTTTGCAATCCTCCGTCCCCTGTCCAAGAATTTCAAATCTCAAATTTCAAATTTCAAATCTCTGTCCCCTGCCCTTGTCCCCTGTCTCCTGTTCCCTGTCTCCTGTTCCCTGTCTCCTGTCTCCTGTCCCCTGTCCCCCGTCCCCCTCCGCCCTCCGACTTCTGTATCCTGTCGCCTCGATGGTTTCATTCATCAACATCGCCTCCCACCTGCCGCAGATGGCGGCGCGGCAGCCGGACACGCTGGCGGTGGCTTTTCCGCTGGGCCGCGATGCGGCGGGAAAACAGCGATACCTGCGCTGGACCTACGCCAGGCTTGAGGCGGAAAGCAACACCATCGCCCGCGGCCTCGAAGCCATCGGCATCCGGCGCGGCATGCGCACCGTGCTGATGGTCAAGCCCGGCCCGGAGTTCTTCGCCCTGGTCTTTGCCATCTTCAAGATCGGCGCGGTGCTCGTGGGCGTTGATCCGGGCATGGGAATGAAGAACCTGAAAACCTGCCTCGCCGAGGCGCAGCCGGAGGCTTTCATCGGCATTCGCAAGGCGCACATCGCCCGTCTGCTGCTGGGCTGGGGCAGGCCGACCAATCGCATCAATGTGCTCGTCGGCCGCAAGCTGTTTCCTTTCGGTTCGACCATCACACTCGATGCCGTGCGCCGGCGCGGCTTGCCCGCTTTGCGACGCGAACCGGTGGCTCCCATCCTCGCCGACACTCAGCCCGAAGAAATCGCCGCGATCCTTTTCACCTCCGGCTCCACCGGCATCCCCAAAGGCGTCGTCTATACCCACGCCAACTTCGACGCCCAGGTCCGCGCCCTGCGCGAGCAGTACGACATTCAGCCCGGCGAGATTGACCTGTGTACCTTTCCACTTTTTGCGCTGTACGCCCCCGCACTGGGCATGAGCGCGATCGTGCCGCGGATGGATTTCACGAAACCGGGCGGCGTCGAGCCGCGCGACATCATCGAGCCTGTGAACGAATTCAACGTCACCAACATGTTCGGCTCGCCGGCGCTTTTGAAACGGATCACCCAAGGCGCGACCGAGGCACGGGAGCTTAAGCTCCCGTGCCTGCGCCGCGTGATCTCCGCAGGCGCCCCGGTCCCTTCGCGCACCATCGCCGCCGTCACGCGGATGCTCTCGCCCGGCGCCCAGGTCTTCACCCCCTACGGTGCCACCGAATCGCTGCCCGTCTGCTCCATCGGTTCGGATGAAATCCTCCGCGAGACCGCTGCGTTCACCGATCAGGGCAAAGGCGTCTGCATCGGCAGGCCCGTGCCTTCGATCGACCTGCGCATCATCCGCATCAGCGACGAACCGATCGCGCAGTGGTCCGATGACCTCGAAATGAACCCCGGCGAAATCGGTGAAATCTGCGTGCGCGGCCCGCAGGTCACCCGCAGCTATTTCAACCGCGAATCATCCACAAAACTCGCCAAGATCCCCCTGCCTAATTTAGCCGTTCGCCTTGGCGAACGGAGTCCCGCCTCGGATTTTTTTCACCGTATGGGCGACCTGGGCTACCGCGATCACACCGGCCGCATCTGGTTCTGCGGGCGCAAAAGCGAGCGGGTGATCGCATGGAACCGCACTTACTACACAGCCATATGCGAAGAGGTGTTCAACGCTTCATCGTTTTGCAATCGAACCGCGCTGGTTGGAGTGCGGTTAAACGACAAAATGGTTCCTGTTATCTGTTGGGAAGGCATCGATGCAGGCAAGCTGAGAATGAATCCGCCTTTGTCGATTGACATGGTTCATGCAGACCTCAAACGACTGGGCGACCTGTGCGATGTCACCTGTGACATCGCACACTTCATTCGCTTCGGCTTTCGCGATTTCTTCCCCACCGACATCCGCCACAACTCCAAAATCAATCGTCCGCTCCTCGCCAAATGGGCCGCCAAAAAACTCGGAGGGCAGCCCGCATGAAAGCTCTCATCACCGGCGGCGGCGGGTTCCTCGGCTTCGCCCTCGCCAAAACCCTGCGTGCTCAAGGCCACAACGTCTGCGCCTTCCAGCGCGGCAGATACCCGGCCCTCGAAAAGCTCGGCGTCGCCTGCCACGCCATCGACCGCATCGACTTCGACTCGCAGGATGTCTGGATCGAAAAGCTCGCAGGCCACATGAACCGTTGCGATGTCGTCTTCCACACCGCCGCCAAGGCCGGCGTCTGGGGCAAGGCGATCGATTACGAGAACGCCAACGAAATCTACACGCAAGGCGTGATCCGCGCCTGCATCTGGGCCGGCGTGCCGCGACTGGTTTACACCAGCTCGCCCAGCGTGGTCTATCACGGCGTCGATGAAAGCGGCATCAATGAATCCGTGCCTTATCCCGCGACATTCCTGGCCCACTACCCACGCACCAAGGCCGACGCCGAGCGGCGGGTGCTCAAGGCCAACGATGAAAAGCTGGCGACGGTCGCGCTGCGGCCGCACCTGATCTGGGGGCCGGGCGATCATCACCTGGTGCCGCGCATCATCGACCGCGCCCGCAGGGGCAAATTGAAGCTGGTCGGCAGCGGCGCCAACCTCGTCGATTCAACTTACATCGATAATGCCGTGCATGCCCATCTCTGCGCGATGAATCAACTCTTCACAAAGCCCCTCCCCTCCGGGGAGGGGTCTTCCTGCGCCGGCAAGGCGTACTTCATCAGCAACGGCCAGCCGCTGCCGATGGCCGATCTGATCAACCGCATTTTGAATGCGGCGAATCTCCCGCCCGTGGTCAAGAGCGTTTCACCGCGCGTCGCCTATGCGGCCGGCGCGCTCCTTGAAATGATCCATCGATTGCTGCGCATCGAGCGCGAACCGATCATGACCCGCTTCGTGGCGAAGCAACTTTCGACCGAACACTGGTTCGACCTCACCGCCGCGAAACGCGACCTGGGTTATGAGCCGATCATTTCGACCGATGAAGGCATGAGGCGGCTGGCGGAATCGATCAAAGCTGAACGCGGAGGTGGGCGATGAGTCCCGTGCAATCCTGGCGCCCCTGCCCTGCCGATCTTGAGCTTTCCCCGCAGTTCGTCGATGTCTGGCGATCGACCACCGAGCTGCCCGCCATGCAGCGCATCTCGCTTCAGCAGTGCCTTTCACCTTTGGAGATCGAACGCGCCAATCGCTACCGCGCGATCGACCGGCGGGAGGAGTTCATCATCGCACGCGGGCTGCTGCGAACCCTGCTGGCGCGCGTGCTCAGGGAGGATCCGCTCGATCTCGATTTCTCCATCGGCGGCAACGGCAAGCCGGCGCTGGCCGGACCTGAAAGCGGCGGCGCCATCCGCTTCAACGTCTCTCATTCGCATGGCATCATCCTCATCGCCATGACCCGCGACCGCGAGATCGGCGTGGATGTCGAAATGATCCGCGACAAGGCCGACCACGATCGCCTCGCCCAACGGTTCTTCTCCAACGTCGAGTGCGAACAGTTGCGGAGCCTGCCGCCGGCTGATCGCCGGCGGGCCTTCTTCCACTGCTGGACCCGCAAGGAGGCGCTTCTCAAGGCGACGGGCATGGGCATCACCCTCGCCCTGGATTCCTTCGACACCGCCTTCTGGCCCGCGGAAAACGCGGCACTGCTGGCCACGCGATGGAATGAAAATGAGGCGGGCAGATGGTCGATGATGCACCTGTCACCAAGCCCCGAACACGTGGGCACGGTGGCGGTGGAAGGCCACGGCGCGACGCTTCGCTGCTGGCAGGTCTGGTGAGGCGGTCGCTCGTATCCGTTTAATTCCCGGCACCCGTTTTGTCGGAAGTTCCAAAGGACAAATCTCAAACTCCAAACAAGCTCCAAAGAACAAAAAAACGCAATCAAACAGAATCCGGATTCGGATCGGTTGTGCCCGGTTCGGCCCGCTTTCGAGTTTGTTTGAGATTTGAATGTTTGCGATTTGGAGCTTTTGCTTCCGGCGATGGAACGGAGAATCAAACGGCCCCGGACCGCCGCCCATCATCCCTTGCGTTCCATGAACACCACATCCCAGTACCGGCCAAACTTGCGGCCCACTTCGGTGAAGGTGCCCGCCACCGTGAACCCGAAGCGCAGATGAAGGCGGATCGAGGCTTCGTTGGGGATGGTGATGCCCGCGTAGTAGCGATGGATGTCCTCGTGCTCGAGCAGATCGAAGAGTGCGGTGTAGAGCTTCGCGCCGACGCCTTGGCCTTGCGCGGAAGGGTCGAGGTAGATGCTGGTTTCAACGCTCGGATCGTAGGCCGCCTTGGTGCGGAACTGCATCGTGGAGGCGTAGCCGATGACCTTGTCCTTCGCGCAGGCGACCAGCAGCCGGTGCCGCCCTGTTGCGGCAAACTGCGCCAGCCAGGGCCTGCGGGCTTCGAGGGTGTAAGGCTCCAGATCGAAGGTGATCGGCGTCCGGCGGATGTAGTGGTTATACATCTCCACCAGGGCGGGCAGGTCTTCCTCCACGCCGGGACGAATCGTCAGGTCGTTCATGGCTTGCTTTTGAAGGTCGATGTTCATGGGTGACGCGCTTCGCTGTCGGGGCGGACCAGGCGGATGGTCATCGCCACAGAGCGTGCCACAGGGTATCGAAACTTTCACTTGCAAACCTCCCGCCAATGCCTCACGATGCGGCAATCGCCTTGGGTTCCACAGGGCCTGGCGTTTCATTTTTCTGTCGGGAGCTGCGCATGTCTGATGACTCACGTGATGCTTCGCCGGCAAACAGCGATGCGCCTTCGCAGGAGGTCTCCTTGCTGCGAGTTCCGCCGACGACGCCGGGCGGCATCCTCAGACAGCTTGGCCCGGGATTGATTCTCGCCGGGGCCATCGTGGGATCAGGCGAGTTGATCGCCACCACGCGGGTCGGCGCCGATGTCGGCTTCACGCTGCTCTGGCTGATCATCATCGGCTGCATCATCAAGGTCTTCGTGCAGATCGAACTGGGGCGCTACACCATCATCAACGCCCAGACCACCCTCACGGCCCTGAACACCGTCCCCGGCCCGCGATTGACAATCCCCTTGGGCTCCACTTCCGCACGCGGCAACTGGATCACCTGGTTCTGGCTGCTCATGTTCCTGGCCTCCATCGGACAACTGGGCGGCATCGTCGGCGGCGTCGGGCAGGCCATGGCCATTTCCATGCCCCTCTCGCAGCAGGGCCGCCTCTACAACCGGTCCGTCGAGGAAACCATCGCCTACAAAACCAAGGTCGCCCACCTGCATCATCTGGACCTCTACCTGAAGGAAACCGGCAACGTCACGGAAAAGGACAAGGCCCTCATCGCCCGGCTCGAACTCGACCTGGCATCGCTCATCGACCGGCCCCAGGTCAAACGCATGATCGCTGCGCAGAAATTGGCGGATGTCGGCGCGCAGCTTAAGGCGTTCGAATCACCACCAGGCTCCACCGGACCCCGAGGCGAAGACGTGTCAGAAGAGAAGCGGAACATCCGCGCCACACTCCAAGCCGATCAGCGGAATCTCACCGCGACCATCGACGCCATCCCGCTCGTCGCCTCCTCCGCCGATGACAAAATCTGGGCCGCCATCCTGGGCGTCTTCACCTCCATCGTGCTCGTGGCCGGCAGGTATCGGCTCATCGAGGTCTTCTCCATCTTCTTCGTCATCGTCTTCACCGTCATCACCATCGGCAACGTGATCGCAATGCAGGGCTTTGGCGAATGGGCGGTGCGCGGCAGCGACCTGGCCCACGGCCTGAGCTTCCAACTGCCCGGCAGCGCCCCCGGCGCCGGCAACATCAACCCGCTCGCCACCGCCCTGGCCGCCTTCGGCATCATCGGCGTCGGGGCTTCGGAACTGATGGCCTATCCCTACTGGTGCATCGAAAAGGGATACGCGAAATGGACCGGAAAACCCGATGATTCCGACGCCTGGCTGAGCCGGGCCAGAGGCTGGCTGCGAGTGATGAAGTGGGACGCCTGGTGCTCGATGGCGCTTTACACCGTGGCCACCATCGCCTTCTATCTGCTTGGCGCCGCCGTGCTCCATCGCACCGGGCTGCGGCCCAGTGACAGCGAACTGATCCCCACGCTGACGAACATGTACGAACCCGTCTTCGGCCGATTCGCCCCGACGCTGTTTCTCATCGGCGCGGTGGCGGTGCTTTACTCGACCTACTTCTCCGCCTCCGCCGCCAACGCCAGGCAGGCCGCCGACATCATCGACGCCTTTCGGATTCACAGGCTCAATGAAACCATCCGCCGCCGATGGGTGCGGTTCTTCTCCGGCTTCTTCCCGCTGGCCTGCGTCATCATCTACTGGGTCTATCCCCGGCCGGTGACGCTGGTGCTGCTCTCAGGCGTGATGCAGGCGTTGCTCCTGCCGATGCTGGGCATCGCCGCGCTCCACTTCCGCTACAAACGCTGCGATCAGCGGCTGCGCCCCGGCAAGGTGTGGGACATCTTCCTCTGGCTCAGCTTCATCGCGTTCCTCATCGTGGGCGGCTACCTGGCTTACGTGAACGTGATGAAGTGGTTCGGATGATGAAAGACGGCGGATGGGGCTGAAAGCTGAAAGCTGAGGGCTGAATGCTGAAGCTCTGCTTTCAGCCTCAGCCTTCAGCCCCACCCATCACCCACCGCATCACTCGGCAACCGCGCGGCGACGGCGCAGGAGGCCGGCGCCGGCGAGCAAGGCGAGCGTGATGGTGGCCGGTTCGGGGATGTGTACCGCGACGAATTCGATCGCGTTGAACCGGGCGCGGTCGAGGACGTTGTCCTCGCGGACGAAGAAGGTGTATTGCGAGAAGCCGTCGGCGTGGAAGAGGAACGTGACGATCGGATCGGTCGGGTGGGCAGTGAAGGATCCGATGATCTGCTCCGGCCCGGCGCCTTCGATGAAGCCGACGATCTGGTTGCCCAAGGCGGGGAAGTTGCTGTCCCAGCCCCAGATGGAGACCTCGTAGTAGCCCCCTTGCAGCCCATCGACGGTCAAGCCGACATCTTCGCCCGCGCCGTCATCGAAGATGAAGTCGCGCGTCAGCAAATCGGGGTTGCCGGTGCGGTTGCGCGCGCCGTCGGCGCTGATGACGGTGAAGGTCGCGCCATGGACGCTGACCGATGCGCCGTCGCCGGCGGCGGTGGCGAGGAGCGATGTCCAGCCGGGGGCGGTGGTGATGGGCGTTGAGGCGGTGCCGGTGGTCGTGCTGTCGATATCGACGCGGTAGGTCAGGCCGTCGGAAACCTTGTTCACTTCAAAACCGTTGAGGACGGGGAAGGCGAAGGCGCCATTCGTGTTGCGGTAGGTGAGATCGACCGTCGAGCCGTCGGTGGAGAAAGTGACATCGAAGAAATTGGGCGCGGTGGCGTCATTGGGCGCGGCGGCGACCTGGCCTTTGATCTGGAACTCATCCAGATGCTGTACGCCGTCGATGAAGAAGTCGAAGTTGCCGGCCTGGTTTCCGCCGCCGCCGGTGCCGATGTCGGTGTGGTAGGAGCGGAGGGTGTAGGTGCCGGGCGCGAGGTTGTCGAGGCGGACGATGGTCTCCGCGCCGTTGCCGCTGATGCCGATCCAGTCGATCAGCAGGGCGTCCATGCCGCCGGTCCAGCCGGTGCCGTTGCGAGTGACCAGGCGCTGGTTGGCGTTGGGCGGGGGAGTGACGCCGCCGGTCCCCACGCCGTCGATGGTCACGCGGACCGGCGTGCCGTTGTCGATGCCGGTGCCGGCGTAATCGAAAAAGGTGCCGACAAAGTTCGTCGCATTCGTGACCTGAAACACGCTGAAGCCCGGCTCCAGTCCCCCGATCGGCGCGACGGCACTGCCGAAGTCGATCATCAGCCCCGCCCGTGCCGGGGTTGCAAAACAGATCAGCGCAACGATGGTCAGGAATCTTCTCAAGCCGTTCATGGGACTTCTCCTATTTCGATGGGGTTGGGGGATTGGAACGATGCGGGAATGACTTCAGTGTACCGCCTGATGCCGGAAAATCCAAGGGATTTCGCCGCCGATTCGGGGTAATCGCATAAGCCCCGGCAAGGTGAGTTGGAAAAGCCGGAGGAGCCGGAGGAGCCGAAAGAGCCGAGGGAGCCGAGGGGTGGCTGGGGCTGAGGCTCTGCGCAAGCCCCGGCCAGGCGACCATCGACTTTCAGTTGCGCCACCTTGCTTCGTGCGCCTGGGCCGGGGCTTCGCGGACTCAGCCCCAGCCACCCGAAGCACTTTCTCTCACCGTATTCGAGATGGGGCTGTTGATTGGATGCCCCCTGGCCCTCACCCTTCCGGGTGGGGCTTATGCTTTTACCTCCGCCCCACCACCGCCGGCCTCGCGACCTCTGTCGCTTGGCCGTCTCCCGTCTCCCGTTTCCTGTCTCCTGTTCCCTGTCCCCTGTTTCCCGTCTCCGCCGCCACGGCCGCTTTCTTGTTCGGGTTGCGGATTTCCGCGAAGCCGGCGGTCATGCCGGTGCCTGCGCCAAGACCGGTGAGGATGAGCATGATGGCGCAGGTGGCGAGGATGGCCTGGCCGGAGCTGAGCGGGAAGGCCGGGCGGTCTTCGGTGTCCGGCTGGAGGACCATGTAATAGACCGGCCTCATGTAGAAGTAGAGGCTGATGAGGGTGTTGATCAGGAGCACGGCGATCATCACCATGCCGCCGACGCCCAGACCGTCGAAGGCGCGCATGAGGTAGATTTTGCCGATGAAGCCGCCCAGGCCGGGCATGCCGAAGAGGGAGAGGAGGAAGAGAATGAGCAGGCCGGCCATGACGGGCGACCGCTTGAACAGGCCGGCATAATCGCGCACATCCTCGCTGCCGGTTTTGGCGGCGACGAGGCCGACGACGGTGAACGCGCCCAGGTTCATGAAGAGATAGACGAGGATGTAAAACAGCAGCGCGGTGGCGGCTTCGCCGCCTGCTTTTTCAGGATGCACCAGCACCGCGATGGCCATGAGCATGTAGCCCGCGTGAGCGATGGAGCTGTAGGCGAGCAGGCGCTTGAAGTTGTTCTGATGGAAGGCGAGCAGGTTGCCCCACGTCGCGGTGATGCCGCCCATGATGGCGATGCCCACGGCCAGGCCGGTGAAGAGGTTTGCACCCAGGATCGGGTCGATCTCACGGGCGATGCCAAAGGCGTGAACCACGCGGGCGGTCATGATGACCGCAGCGCCCTTGCTGGCGACGGAGAGGAACGTCGTGACGCTCATCGGCGCGCCCTGAAAGACATCGGGACACCAGAAGTGCAGCGGCACGGCGGAAAGCTTGAACGCGAAGCCGGCGAACATGGCAAGCATGCCCATCGCCAGGAGCGGCGACATGCCGCCGTTTCGCAGCGCCGCCTCGGCGACGCCCGGCAGGCTCAGCGTGCCCGTCGCGCCGTAGATCAGCGACATGCCATAGATCATCACCGCCGAAGCGACGGAGCCGAAGAGGACATACTTGAGCGCGCCCTCGGTGCCTCGCCGTCCATGCTTGCGGAAACCGGCCAATGCGAAGCTGGGCAGCGAGGCGGCCTCGGTGGCGATGACGATCATCAGCAGGTTGTTGGCCGACGCCATCAGCGACATGCCGAACGCGGCCCCAAGCAATAAACAGAGAAAATCAGGCGTGTCGAAGGCGTGTTCCCGTTCCTTCTTGAGCAGGTACCACTGGGCGATGACGAGCGCGGTGAAGACCAGCAGCATCAGCTTGAAAAACTGGCTGAACGGATCGACGACGAGCATGCCATGAAAAAGATCGCGCGGCTGGGAGGCGGTGGCGGGAATGAAAATCAGGGCCAGCAGCAGCGCGCCCAGAGCCGCGATGATGGGCAGACGAATATCCAGCCGCCTGATGAACGGCACGAGAACGACCGCGCACATGCCGATGACCAGGCAGACTTCCGGCGCGACCTGCGCGACATCGGAGAAGAAGTCGGTCAGCCGCTGCGAACTGTCGGGGTTGGTCAGGTCCACGGGGAATCCTTAAAGGCAAAAATCAAGTTCTGAGTTCTGAGTTCTGAGTTCTGAGTTCCGAGTTTTCCATTCGTGTTCCAAATGTGAAGGCTGATGCCTTTCCAACTCGGAACTCGGAACTCGAAACTCGGAACCAATTCTGTTATCCGCCCAGCGTTTTCATGAGTGAATCAAACGTGGAACCCGTCAACGCGAAGACGAGGTACGGGATGATGCCGAACACCAGCGCGGCCACGCCCAGCGTGGTCATGATGAAATACTCGCGGCGGTTCACCGGCTCGTAGTGATCGTACTCCGGCTTGTCGTGGCCCATGTAAACCCGCTGGAACATCCAGAGGATGTAGCCCGCGGTGAGCACCACGCCAAACGCGGCCAGGGCACCCAGCACATAGACCGAAGCGGGATCGGTGCCGCCCACATTGCCCGCGGCGGCGGCTTCAAAGGTGCCCAGCAGAACCATGATCTCACCGATGAATCCGCACAGCCCCGGCAGGCCCATGCCGGCGAAGAAACCCAAAAGCGACCACGCGCCGTACTTGGGCCAGCGGAGCCACATCCCGCCGAAACGATTCAGATCGCGGTGATGGGCGCGTTCGTAAAGCACGCCGACGAGGAAGAACATCATCGCGCTGGTGATGCCGTGGCCGATCATCTGGTAGTAGGCCCCGTCGAAACCGGTGCGGGTCATCACGGCCAGGCCCAGCGTGACGTAACCCATGTGGCTGACGGAGGAGTAGGCGACGAGTTTCTTCCAGTCCGTCTGGGCCATCGCACAAAGCGCGCCGTAGATGATGGCGATGACGCCGAGGGTGGCCACGGAGCACCAGAAGAGCTGGCCGGCGGCGGGGAAGATGGGCCAGGTGATCCGCATCATCGCGTAGCCGCCCATCTTCAGAAGCACACCGGCGAGGATCATCGAGATCGGCGTCGGAGCTTCGACGTGGGCGTCGGGCAGCCAGGTATGGAACGGCACCCCCGGCAGCTTGATCAGAAACGCGATCAGCGTCAGCCAGAAGGCCCACTTGGCGAACGCCCAGTACCTGCCCTGAATCGGCTCCGCGGGCGCGGCAGCGCCATCGGCCCCGGCCTTGGCGACGGCGGCATCGTAGGCCGCCTGCACATTTTCAGGACGCGGGGCGAACAGTTCCTTGATCCTGCCGCCGTCGATCGTCACCGCTTCGGTCCTGCCCTCGGCATTGGTCCGCTGTTCGACGACCGTCCTGCCTTGCAGCGCCATCATGTGCCAGGTGTTCTTCGCCCCGCCGGTGGCCTGCGGCGTGTAGAAGAACAGGCCGAGCATGACGATGAGCAGACAGATGGAACCGGCGAGGGTGTAAAGGAAAAACTTGATGGCCGCGTACTCCTTCCGCGGCCCGCCCCAGATGCCGATCAGGAAATACATCGGCAGGAGCGAGACTTCGAAGAAGACGTAAAACAGGAACAGGTCCAGGGCGAGGAACACCCCCAACATGCCGGTGAGCAGGAACATGTAGAGGGCCATGTAGGCGTGGGTGTTTTTCTCGATGTTCATCGAGGCCAGCACGATGAGCACGGACAGCGCGGTGGTCAGCAGCACCAGCGGCAGCGAGACGCCATCCAGCCCGGTGCGGTAATAGACGTTGATGCCTTCGATCCACGAGACGGCCGACTGAAAGTAAACACCCTCGGCATCGGGCTGGGAACCCAGGAAGCCGATCAGCAGAAACAGACTCAGCACGAACGTCGCAATGGACGTGTAGAGAGCCGTCATCTTGGCCTGCTGCTTGGTCGGCGCCATGAGACAGGCCACCGCGCCGATGCAAGGAAGGAAGATCATCAGGTTGAGGATAAATTTCATGATTCGGGTTTCGGGTGTCGGGTGTCGGGTGTCGGGTGTCGGGTGTCGGGTGTCGGGTGTCGGGT
>CAZYPK010000034.1:5050-37834 GCA_964649195.1 uncultured Phycisphaeraceae bacterium | reverse complement strand
GACAGGGGACAGGAGACAGGGGACAGGGGACAGGAGACAGGGGACAGGAGACAGGGGACAGGGGACATGGAACTCAGATTCATAGCCGCAGCGTCCTCGCTGCGCGTCTGCGGGACAGGAGACAGAGATTTGAGATTTGAAATCTGAGATTTGCGATTTGTGGCCGTTGATCAGCGGTGATATGCGGCATCTCTTCTTGTCGTTCACGTCCGCGACGTGTCACGTCGCGGCTCAATCATCGGCAGGCAGGCGTCCCGACTTTCGCGCTTCCTCTTCGGTGGGGAAGCCGACGAGTTGTTCGTAGGTGATCAGCGCGGCCTGGGGATGATCGAGGGGGAAATAGAAGCGGCCCTGTTTGGCGGCGACGAAGAGGAAGCCGGTGGTATCGACCTTGCCTCGCCAACTGGAGGCGGGGGGGTGTCTCAGGGGATCGAGCGGTTCGGGGAGCATGTTCGGCGGGAGCTGGCCGTAGGATTCGGGCGTGCCGGGGAACATTTCCTTGAGCCTTCGCGGGTCGAAGGCGGAGGGGGATGACGGCTTGAGCAGCGCGGCCCAGAGGAGCAGGGCGACACCGGCGATGGCGAGGAGCGCGAAGGCGATGCGTGCGGGGGTGCGGCGGCGTCCGTTGTTCGGTTCCTCGGCATCGAGCGGGGCGTGTTCGGGCAGGTGAATGGTGGAGCCGCCGCCGGCATGGCCTGATGCGGCGCCGATGCCCGAGTGTCCCGGGCTTGACCAGCCGGAGGCGTCATCGCGGAAGGCGATGACTTCGCTGCTCAGCGCCGCCGCCACCGCCCCGGCGGTGGGCCGATCCATCGGATGCTTGGCCATCATCTTCTTGAGCAGGTCGGCCAGGCTTTGCGGGCAGTTGGGCAGCATCGTCATCAAATCAGGCGGCGGCGCGTCGATGTGCTGCTTGAGAATCTGGGCGACCTGAGCGGCCATGAACGGCGGGCGGCCGGTCAGGGCGAAGTGAAAGGTCGCTCCCAGGCTGTAGATGTCCAGCGCGGTTCCCTGCTGCTTGTGTTGAATGACTTCCGGGGCCATGAACTTGGGCGTGCCCACCGATTTGTCGTGCAGCTCGAACGGATCATCCGGCGAGTCGGCGCGAACCAGTCCGAAGTCGGTGAGCTTGCACCGGCCCTGCCTGGTGATCATCAGGTTGCTGGGCTTCACATCGCGGTGAATGATGCCATGTTCATGCGCCACTTCGAGGGCGGTGGCCGCATCGCCGATGATCACGCACGCCTTGGCCGGCGACAGCGGCGCCGTCGCCTTGACCACCTGCTGGAGCGTCTGACCTTCCACCAGTTCCATGGCGATGTACCACCAGCCATCGTGTTCGTTGATCTCGTAAATCTTCACCACGTTGGGATGATCGATCCGGGCGGCGGAGCGGGCCTCGCGCAGGAACTGCTGCACCGCCTGGTCATCGTCCATGCCCTTGATGCGCTTGCGCAGCACCTTGAGGGCGATCACCCGATGCAGGTTGACATCCTCGGCCAGGATCACCCGCCCCATCGAGCCTTCCCCCAGCAGACGCAGCAGCTTGAACCGCGCAAAACACTTGCCCACCCAGTTGGGCTTGCGAATCACCGATGACCCGCTGGCCAGGTCGGAGGATTCGATGATCTCGGCGGCGGGCAGGTGCGACAGCTCGTGCGGCGCGAGGCTCGTTTCAAACAGAGCCTCGTCCTCAAGACCGACATGCGGGTTGTCTTCGTTGTCGAGGTGCATGGGAGCAGGAGCAGGGGCAGGAGCAGGAGCAGGAGCAGAGGCAGAGACAGGGGACATCGTAGCCGCAGCGTCCTCGCTGCGCGTTCGTAACCGCAGCGTCCTCGCTGCGCGTCAAACAATCAAACAATCACCCGCAACTTACAAAAATCCGAAATCCGAAATCCCAAATCCGAAATCCAATCCTTCACTTCTTAAACCCCGTAAAATCCATCACCGTGATGACGCTTTGGCGCTGTTCCCGGCCTTCGCTTTCATCGCCTTCATCCGAACCGATGGCGATGAACCGGCTGGCGCCCAGGCGGCAGATGGCTTCGATTTTCATCTCCGGCACCGTGGCGAAGAGGATGGGCTTCTCCGTCTTCCGACCGCTCCACCAGAACAGCGCCGAGTCGAGCGTGTTGGGCGGAAAGGGCTGATCCTTGTCCAGTTTCGGGCCGTTGCTTTTGCCCGCGGCGATCAGGTACCCCTTGGTCATCGGGTCCCAGCACAGGTCGCTGACGCCGCGGTCGCCCAGGTCGAGCGTGAACAGGTCGCTCACCTTCACCAGCGATGCGTTGCCGGCATCGAAGGCTTCGTCGATGTTTTCGAGCGTGGTGAAGATCGCCTTGCCGGTCTGCCCGCCCGTCAGCGGATTGCGGAACCCCGCGATGAGCCGCCGGCCATCGGGGGTGAACGCGATGCCTTCGATGTTGGCCCAGCGGTAGGTGTTTTTGTCCGGCGCGCTCGCGTCGGCGTAAAAGGTTCGATAAGGCTTGATGCCCAGCTTCTCGAAGTGGACGTTGATCCGTTCCCGAACCGCGCTGCCGTCGATCACCGTCGCCCGGCTGGGTTCGAAGCGGTCGCCCCTGGGGAAGGTGAACCGCACCAGATGACGCCGCGTCGGCAGCGGCAACTCGTTGCGGTCGTTGCTCAGAGAGCCGAACACATAGGCGGCAAGCGTGCCGTCATCACGCGGCCTCACTGTGATCGCCTCGGCATCCTGATGCAGATACTGCTCGTTGGGCTGAATCACAAAGGGACGCGGCGGGGTCATCTTCATCGTCTTCAGATCCAGCGAATTGGAGAAGACGCAATGATCGTGGCGATCGCTGATGATCAGCAGCCGACCGTCGATGAAGAACATCCCCGCACATTCGATGGGCAGCTCCCGCTTGGAGGTGTTGTTGGTGGTGAAGGATTCGGTGATGTCCTGCTGAAGCACCACCGGCGGATCGATCACCCCGAAGCGAATCTCCGTCACCCGCCCGCCCGCCAGCGCTTCAGGCAGCCCGCCCGGCGGAAAGGCCATCAACCAGGCGCAGACGAACACCGCCGCGATTCCGGAGGCGAAGCGGTCGTATCGAAGGTGTGTCAGGACATCCTTGCCGGACATGCGATCGTTCCTTTGCTGCCCCGGTCCGTTCTCCCTGCATATAAGCCGCTTGCGGCGTGGCAATCCCTGGTTCACGACATGCGCCGATCATTCAGGTTGCCCATCATTATAATGCATGTTGTTCGTGAAGTAATGTTGATTCGCGGTGAGCGGACGGCGCATTGAGCCGTTCGCCTTGGCGAACGGAGTATGGGGGCTTTCTTGCTGATCGAAAATTGAATCGAGATGCCCTGATTTCTCATGGAAGCGCCTTGCCAATGCGGATACCCTTTAACACGCGATGGCGGGTCCGCTCCTTTTTCATCGGCAACGGCTTGAGCATCCCGTTGACAGGGTTCCAGCAATCAACGACAACTGATCGTATCGAGGCGACGTTTCACGGGGGTGAATCCGGGGGACTCCGGGTGACTCCGGGGGTGAATCGCTTCTCCAACTGTGGTTTGAGTGCCCATCATGATTCGACGATTTTGTTCCGCTCGTGGCTTCACCGTGCCGGAGATGCTGGCGGTGGTCGCGGTCATCATGATCGTCATGTCGATCCTGCTGCCGAGCCTGGGCCGCGGCCGCGATGCGGCACGCAAGGCCATCTGCGCCAGCAACCTGCATCAGCAGGGCGTGGCCATGATCAATTACACGATCAACACCCAGCACTATCCCGGTCACGCCGCCTCGATGAACGGGCACATCGCCGCCGTCTGGCCCACCCGCACGCGGCTCTACGGCGACGGCGTGGGCATGTTCAACTGCGCATCCGCTCCGTCCGGTTTCCAGTGGAGGATCGTCAGCGGCCCGCCCGGCGGCGTCTATGCCGCGCAGGAGCAGGCCGCCACCTGGGGCTATCAGCTCGGCGAGCGATTGCTCGTGGTCGGCGGGGCGTCGGGCATGCCCTTCACGTATGGCTACAACGACTGGGGCCGGTGGAACACGCTCAAGAATCCCCAGCGGGGCCTCGGCGGCGATCTCAACTTCGGCTTCGTCGTGCCTGAGCTGCGCAAGTCGCTCGTTGCCGCCCCTTCCAACATGATCGCCATTGCCGACAACGTCAACGACGCCAACTGGGATTTCAACATCGACCCCACCAATCCCGCCGAAGGCGTCGGCAAGCTGCACTTCGACGGCGCCAACGTCCTCTTCGTCGATGGCCACATCGAATGGGAACTCTCCACCAAGTGGATGGATGTGAACACCGCCACCACCGCAGGCCAGGAAATGAGCCGCCGGTGGAACAATCACAACAAGCACACCGCGGACCAATATTAACCGCAGCGACCTCGCGCATCACAGCCGCGGCGTCCTCGCTGCGCGTCCGTGCATCTTCTCGTTCCCATGCCACGCCAGACCCTCATCACCCTCGTCTCCCTCATCGCCATCTTCATCGGCCTGGCGCTGCTGGTCCGCCCCCTCTTCACCGGCAACAACCCGCACGGCGACAACAACGCCAACCTCCCCGAAGGCGCCTGGTATCAATGCACCGACCCCGCAGCATCCCACGCCTTCCATCTCACCGTCAAAGAGCTCAGCAACCACTTCGAAGCCAACTACGGCAAACCCGAATCGCAACCCAGGTGTCCCACCTGCGGCAAGTCCGCACAGGCCGCGTTCAAATGCGCCGGTTGCGGCAAGATGACCATCCGCTCCGCCAACACCTCCCAATGCGCCCACTGCGAGAAGCCGTTCAACGAGCCATAAACCCCCGGGGGGTATCCGGGGATATCCGGGGGTGTCCGGGGGTGTCCGGGGCTACTGCAAATCGACGCGATGGCCCGACCGGGCGGACTCCAGACCGGCATGGAGCACCCTCATGCACGACAGCCCATCCTGAAAGTTCGGGTGAATCCCGCCGCCGGTGTGAATCGCCTGCACAAAGTCCGCCACCGCGTGAACGAACGCATGTTCGTATCCGATCATGTGCCCCGGCGGCCACCAGCCCTTGATGTAGGGATGTTCGCTTTCGGTGCAGAGAATCGTCTTGAACCCCGCATCCACATCCGCATCTTCGCGGTTGAAGAATTGCAGTTCGTTCATCCGTTCCAGGTTCCAGATCAGTGAGCCTTTGTCACCGTAAATCTCGAAGCAGTTGTAATTCTTGCGGCCACCTGCAAAGCGCGAAGCTTCAAAGGAACCCAAGGCACCGTTAACGAATCGCACCACCATGAAGGCGGCATCATCGACGGTCACCTTGCCGCGCTGCCGGGCGCCGCCCTTGGCGCTGAAGGCGACCTGATCGGTTTCCTGCGCGAGGGGGCGCTCCTCGATGAAGGTGGTGGTCATGGCCTGCACGCCGGCGATGGGGCCGACGAGGTAATGAGCGAGATCGACGCTGTGGCTGTTGAGGTCGTAGTGCGGGCCGGCGCCGGCGAACTCTTTTTGGAGATGCCAGGTGAGCGGAAAATCGGGATTGATGATCCAGTCCTGCAGGTAGCAGCCGCGCCAGTGAAAGAGGCGGCCGAGCCTGCCATCATCGATCATCTTTTTGGCATGGGCGACGGCAGGGCAGCGGCGATAGTTGTGGTTCACATAGTGAACGACGCCCGCGTTCTTCGCCACATCCGCCAGTTCCTGCGCCTGTGCCACGGTGAGCACGAACGGCTTCTCGCAGAAAATATGCTTGCCTGCCTTCAGCGCCGCCAGCGCGACTTCAAAATGCAGATGCGTCGGCGTGCAGATGTCGATGATGTCGATGTCCGCGCGGGCCACGACCTGCTTCCAGTCGGTTGATGTCTCCTGCCAGCCCCACCGCCCGGCGAATTCCCTGAGCGGCTCTTCGTGTCTGCCGCAGATGATCTTCATCACCGGCTGAATCGGAAGGTCGAAGAACAACCCCGCCTCGCGCCAGGCCTGGCTGTGCGCCTTGCCCATGAACTTGTAGCCGATCATTGCGACGTTGAGCTGCCTGGCCATGAATCGCTCCTGATGATGAATGTTGTAGGTTAACGATCAGGGAATGCCGAATAAAACCAACCACAGAGGACACAGAAAACACAGAACACCGATCCGCATTTCCTGCTTTCCTGCTTTCATGCTTTCATGATTTGTTCACATCTCCTCCACCGTCAACCCGAACACCTTCGCAAGAAAACGTAAATCAACAAGATTGTGTCCCGTGGTCAGCAGGTAGTGATGCGAGGCCAGCGTGCTCATCAGCTTGTGTCCATCGCGCACCTCGACGATGCCGCCGTTGAGACAGTCGGATCCGGGGTAGCCTGCGTAACCCTTGAGCGTGCCTTGCGCGATGGTCATGCGGTTCATGTCGGGATGTAATTTCACCAGCGTGATCGGACCCGTCGGCAGGTCGGCATCGATGGCGCTGGCGTTGTCATCAACGATGCGAAGCACCTTCAGCTTCAGCGACCAGCGCGTGGCGAAGGCTTGCGGAATCACGCCCATGTAGCCGCAGTGGGCGACGAGGATGTGATTGGCCGGGTCGCCTTCGACCTTGGGAAACGCCGCGATGCGTTCGTGCTTCAGCGCCGCCTGTCCCATGAGGAACGGGTAGAGATTGGTCATCATGATCGGCACATCGAGCGAGTGATGCACGATATGCTTCGTGATCATGCTCACCACATCGGCCTCGCAGCCCCAGATCATTTTGCGCTCGCCATAGAGCCAGTTCCACGCCAGGCAAGGCGTGGTGTCGCTGAAGTGCGATTCATTGAGGCAGTTGACGCCCACGCCTTGAATCGTCGGATCAGCATCGAGTTCGCCGCGGATCGCCAGATAAAGTTTCACCGCGCTCAGCAGCGGTTTGCCCGTCAGGCCGCCGGGAACCGATTTGGTTTTCAGTTCCGTTTCCGCCTGCTGATCGGGGATGTTTTTCGCGGCTGCGCCAAGGGCCTTGAAACTTTTCCGCTCGATGGTGATGCCGAATTTTTCGAGCATCCGCTGTTTGCATTCATCCTCCCACCAGTAGAACCGTTTGAAGATGGGCGCCTGCGCCCCTTCGCCGGGGTTGTCCTGAAAGACGAGAAACTTCGCCGCCTTGAGCTGTCGCTTCACCCGCAGCGCCGCGATGATTTTCCGGGTCTGTTCGAGGCTGTAGGGCGCGATGGCCTCGACGCCTTGCCCGCGCAGGTATTCGAGCAGTTCCCAGTCCCACATCGACAGCGTCCCCACCTCGCTGGTGATCACGAGCATCGGCAGTGTGAGCTTTTTGAAATCCTCCAGCCTGCGATACCCTTCGCCCAGAAACTGCGGAAAGAGCGCCGCATCCGCATCGGGCAGCCTGCTCCCCAGCGGCGCCGGCTCAAGAAATTCGACGACATCGCCAAGCAGCGTTTGGAGATTCGCAAGCTGCGCGTCGAACCCCGCGTCGCGGCCGGGGTCGAAGTAAAGCGGAAGCAATCGTGTTTTCGCGGCGCCGGTGCTCATGGGCGGAACCCTTCAAGTGGATGATGCGGAGGCAAGGAAGGCAGGGAAGGCAGGGAAGGCAGAAAAGGCTATTATTTAATACTTATTACTTAATACTTAATGGTTATTTTGAACCTTGCAGCATCGAACTCGCCAGGAACGTCCGGGTATTCTTCCGAAATAGCCATTAAGTATTAAGTAATAAGTATTAAATAATAGCCTTCCCTGCCTTTGCGGTCTTTTTACGCCTTGCGCGTGATGCGCTTGAGTTCCCTGACGCTCTGCTCGATGGCTTCGAATTCATCCTTGTAATCGGGATGAAGGAAGTCGGTTTCGACGGCGAGAAATCCCTTGTAGTCAACCGCCTTGAGCAGCCGTGCCAGCGCGAGGTTATCGACGAACCCTTCGCCCACCGGTGTGGAGCTGAAGAAGTACCAGTCATCGACGCTCGCCTGTTTGTTCACCTTCAGGTCCTTGAGGTGTGTTGCCAGGACGCGCGGGGCGAGCTTCTTCATGCCTTTGACGGGGTCATCGAGCAGGCGGGCGAAGTTGGCGGTGTCGAAGTTGACGCCCAGGTGGTCGCTGTCCACCGCATCGAGCAGTTGGACGATTTCATCGCTGGTGAAATCGATGTGATTTTCCACCGCCATTTTGATGCCGTAGTCCCGGGCGACCTTCGCGGCCTTTTTGAACATTTTCGTGAGCCGTTTGATCTGGTCCTGATGATTCTCGAAGCGGAACATGAGGCTGGAGCCGACCACGCGCATGACATTGGCGCCGATGTTTTTCGCATGTTCGAAGTTGGCGATCATGTCGTCGTAGGCCTTGGGATTCCTGCCGCCTTCGAGACCATCGGGATGGCCCCAGGCCCAGACGCGATCGAACCCGTAACCATCGAGCCTGGCCTTGATGTCGTTCAGGTATCCCGCATCGAATCGAGGCACGAAGCAGGATTCAAGCGAGACGCCATCGACCTTCAGCTTTTTCGCGAGGTCGATGAAACCTTCGAGGGTCAGTTTTTTCTTCGGTGTTTTCTGCTGCGGATAGACCTCGCCGAAGAAGCGGTGGAAGCAGTAGGAATCGATGCCGACTTTAAGCATGGGCGTACTCCTTTGATGAAGAACGTATATGAAAAGGTCCAAACGACCGCCGATTTCGGAGAGCCGAGGCGGACGGCTGAAGATCACTCGATCACTTCCCTGCCTTGGCGGATGAAGATGCGCCGGGGGAAACCTTCGATGGCGATGTCGCCGTAGTTGTGGCCGGCATCGGCCGGATAGACGCAGAAGCTGATGAGCGGCTCATCGCCGGTGTTGATGGAGCGGTGTCCCCAGTGCGGCGGCACATAGACCATGCGATGGCGAAGCATCGGCTCGGCGTGCCATCCGCCATCGGGCAGCTTGCACATCATGTAGCCGCGGCCGGTGATGCAGGTATATGTTTCCGCTGTGCCGCTGATCGTGTGGTAGTGGCCCTTGGTCATGAAGCATTCATCGCCGACGCGGCCGGGGTGGAGCTTGCTGATGCAGAACATCAGGTGCCCCTGTTCCTGCGGAATCCTTTTCTCGAACACTTCGTAATGCACCGGATCACCGCTGGCGATGATCCGGGTCAGCGCGGCTTCATCCTGGTAATAGCCGACCATGTCCGAAGCGCGGCGGATCAGCACGCGATCAGGATCAGCCATCACGCCGGTGACAAGATCGATGTCAACACCGAACGGCTTCATCAGGTCAGCGGCAGCAGCAGTGGCGGAAATAACGGACATGGAACACTCCTGTAAATGGCCAAGGCAAATGAACAATGCGAGACAGTTCAGCGGACCGCGGCGGCAATGGATGAAAGTTTTTCAAACTCGGGGCCTTGCGTGGCGACGTTGAGATCGAACACCTGCGCGATGACGCGGGTCCAGCCGTGAATGAAATAGAGCCAGCCATCTTCGATGGTGAGATTGCGGGCCTGCTTCTGAGCGCGGGCCTGATCGAGAAAGAGAAGATCGCCGCGATAGTTGAAATCCCATGCGTAGCCGTGCTGAGGGAAGGGTGCTGCTGCGGTGATGGGCGAGCCGGGCGCATCCTTGCCAAGGCCTGTGGCGTTGACCACGACCGAGCCGGGCTTGAGCGTGCTCATGACGGCATCGTTGTCGGTGGCGTTTGGCGTGTGGACATATTCGACCTTGACCGGGCGTCCGATCCGGTCGTGGATGCGGCGAATTTCATCCAGCCGGCCCGCACTGCGGTTGGTGACGATGATGCGGCAAGGCATGTCGCCGCCGTGGCGCTTGTCCATGAGGTGACTGGTGAGGGCGATGGAGGAGCCGCCCGCGCCGAGCACGAAACACTCGGCGCCTGATTTCGCCCAGTAATCCCTGGGCAGAAATGCTTCAAGCGACAGACCGCTGGTGATCGAATCAAACGCCCGGCCAACGAGTTTGCCATCGCGCTTGCTGATGCTGCTGACCTCGCCCATGAGCGACGCGAAATCATCCAGTTCATCGAACATGCCGCGACAGGCTTTGAGCAGGTCGATCTTGTGCGTCGTCACCAGTGCGCCGCGCGTGAGCGGATCGGTGCGGATGTGCCCGACGATGCGGCGATAGGCGGCGGGATCATCGTGCATTCTG
Organism: uncultured Phycisphaeraceae bacterium; assembly: GCA_964649195.1. Classification (GTDB taxonomy): domain Bacteria; phylum Planctomycetota; class Phycisphaerae; order Phycisphaerales; family Phycisphaeraceae; genus JTS-RE9. The sequence goes on along the minus strand of CAZYPK010000034.1, from coordinate 27,758 downwards.
CAATCGATGCCGCGCAGGTGAACTTCTTCGGGTCCGCCCAACCCCAGGCGCTGGGCCCAGCGTGGAAAGACTTTCATGATCGACGATCTGCCGGTGGTGACGCCGATGAAATACATCGTCGGCACCGTGGCGGGTGCGTAGCGGGTGTCGGGTGTGGCTTGGACGGTGGTCATGAAGTTTTTAGTTCCGGGGTCGTAAGTTCCGAGTTTCGAGTTCCGAGTTTCAAGTCAGGGGCGATGGCGAGGCATGGGGAGGGCGAGGCTCCTGCCGAGCCACTTCGTTTGCGAGGCCCGTCTGCGGGCCGAACAAACGAAACTCGCGCGGCGAACATCGACTTTATTCGAGCATCTTCCGCACGAGTTCCGTCTGCGGCGGCCCCCGGAGCCCCCGGAGCCCCCGGAGCGGAGCCTTGCAGACGGATCGGCTCGGCGGAAGCCTCGCCCTCCCAAAGCTCCGCCCTATGTTGTATCAAGCACATCCAACAGCTTTTCATAAGCCTCGCGGCGACCGTCGTAATGTTTCGCCATCCTCTTCACGGGCTTCGTCCGCTTGCCCAGCGCGATCCACTGCCTGGCGGCGGCAGGCAATGATCGAATCACACCCACACCCAGGCCCGCCACCAGCGCGGCCCCCATCGGTGCGCCGTGCGGATGGGCGATGCGCGTGACTGTCATCTGAAGCGCATCCGCTTTAATCCTGCACCATGCCTCACCCTTCTCGCCGCCGCCGGTGATGCGCATCTCGCGCAGCTTCAGTGATGGATAAAGCGACAGCAGAATCCGGCGATAAATCGCATATTCCAGCGCCACCGCCTCGAGCATCGCCCGGTAAAGCGAGGCCACATCCTGATCCCACGCCAGGCCAACCCACGCACCGCGCAGATCAGGCTGCGGCGGCGAGACGCGGCCGCCCAGATGCGGAACGAACATCGGCCCATCCTCGCGCGGCTCAAGCGCACCGGCCAGATCATTGAGCTGCTCGAAGGAGAGTGCGCCATCCCCTTCGCGCCCGTGATTCACAATCCGCCTGCGGAACCATTCAAGATTCATCCCGCCGCCGTTGATGTAGGCATAGGGATGCCAGAGTCCCGCCACGGCTGAGCGGCCGATGCCCAGCACGCGCTCGCGGCGATCGGGGTTGAACTGTTTCGTCGTCGCGGCGAAGACGGAAGCGGTGCCCGCCACATCGACGCAGATGCCTTCTTTCACGGCGCCACACGCGAGGAAACTCGCAGCCGTGTCACCGCATCCCGCCACGACCGGCACACCGGCTGGCAGGCCGCACGCGCCGGCGGATTGTTGCGTCAATTGTCCGACGACCTTCTGCGGCGCGACGATGCGCGGCAGCTTGGCCATGTCCAGATCGAACTTGCTGCACAGCGGCGCATCCCACCTGCCGCGCCGGTTGTCCGCGAAGCCGGAGAAGTGGAGGTAGGTGTGATCGATGAAGGCCTGCGATGCAGGCAGGCCGCACAGTCGCATGGCGACGTAGCCTGCGGGTTGCATGAAGGCGGCGATGCGGCGGTAGTCGCGCGGCTGCTCATGCTTCCACCAAAGCTTCTTGGGGCCGTGATTGAACGAAGCCGGGCAGCCGGCCTTGCGAACGATTTCATCACCTGCCTTTTTCTCCATCAGTTTGATGTACGGCCCGCAGCGCGTATCGAGCCAGGAGTCGTATGGGGTGACATGCCTGCCATCGCCGCCGACGCCGATCACACCCGCCATCTGTCCCGCGATGCCGATCGCCGCGACTGCTTCGGGGGCGATCGCCGCCTGCTGGACGCATCGGCGAATCGTGAGGCAGACGTCATCAAGCTGCTTCTGCGGATCTTCCTCGACCACGCCAGGCTTGGGCCGGTGCAGACGTGAAGGCTCGAACGCCTGCACCAGGCAGTTGCCCGCGTCATCAAACAGGACCGCCTTGGCGCCCTGCGTGCCGATATCCACACCGATCAAGGCCTTCATGATGTGATGCGCTCCTCTTGGGGATGACGTGTGAGCACGATCTTCATGCCTTTGCCGCTGCGGGCCAGTTCGTAGGCTTTTTCCATGTGGGACAGATGCACGACATCGGAGACGATTCTGGAAACATCAACCGTTTTGGTGGCGATGAGTTTGAGCGCTGCTGCATAGTCGCGGTTGCAGCCGCCGGTCATGCCGGTGACGACAAGATTTTTGTAATGGATCGGATTGGTATCCAGTGGCACCGCTGCCGCGCCTTTGGGCCAGCCTGCAAAGAGACAGAGCCGACCAAACGGCGCGAGAATGTTGAGCAGGTCCTGTTGCAGGGCGGGCACCGGCACGGCACAGATGACGACATCGATGCCCTTGCCGCGCGTGTGGTCCTGGATCCATTTCGTCAGCGGCGTTTTCGTCGTGTTGACCGTGTGCGCAGCGCCCAGTGATTTCGCATGAGCCAGGCGATGATCATTCACATCAACCGCGATCGTTTCCGCAGCACCATTCACCTTCGCGAGCATCAGGTTGAGCAGCCCCATCGGCCCGGCGCCGATCACCGCCACGCTGTCGCCCATCTCCACCCGCGTCACCCGCATCGCATTGACCGCGCACGACAGCGGCTCGGCCAGCGTCGCATCCAGCGAGGAAACACCATCGGGAATCGCCATCACATTGCCCTGATCGATGGCCGGCGCGTTGATGCGCAACAGCTCCGCATGAGCGCCATCCTGCGTGATGCCGAAGGCGGTGTAGCCCGGGTCCATGTTGGCCATGCCGCGTGCGATCATGTCTGAGCCGGGCAGGCCCATGTTGGGCGCGACGCCCACGCGCTGGCCCGGAACGAAGCTGTTGATGGATGAGATGCGCGAACCGAGTTTTTCGATGGCGCCGACGAACTCGTGGCCGAGGGTGATGGTCTGGCCGGCGGTGAGTTTGCGGTGGCCATGCCCGATGATCTTCACATCGGTGCCGCAGATGCTTGCCGCCTCGATGCGCAGCAGCATTTCATCCTCGCCGATGACCGGCTCGGGGACCTGGCGCACCGCGAAGGTTCCTTCGCCTGGCGTGGTTGCCTGTGTGTACTGCGCTGCAATCACGTGAGCACTCCTTGCTCTGCGGGCTTGTCTGCATGTCTGATCACATGACTCACCGCTGCGGGCAGGCCGGTGCGAATCGATTCATTCACCGCCAGCACCACCGCCACCGCATGAAGTCCATCGAGGCCCGTCACGCGCGGCTGTTGATCACGGAGCACGCAATCGATGAAGTGCTCCATCTCGGCCAGGTAGGCATCGCGGAAGAGCGTGCGCCAGCTCTTGACCGCGCTGCCGCGAAGGCCCTGTTCGACGGTGATGTATTCCATGCCTTCCTGCTTGGCGGAGCCGACGAAGATGACGCCTTTTTCGCAGAGGATTTCGACGCGGGCATCGTAGCCGTAGTGAGCCGGGCAGGTGCCGTCGATGACGCCGAGGGTGTCATCGGCGAAGCGGAAGGTGGCGACGACGTTGTCGTAGAAGTCGGGAAACTTTTCGCGGGCCTCAGGCATCTTGAAGTTGTGCCCCTGGGCGTAGGCGGTGGTGATGGCTGAGCCGGTGTACCAGTGCAGCGAATCGATGTCGTGGCTGTTGACCTCGGCGACGATGCCGTTGCTCTTTTTCAGATCCCACATCCAGGGACCGGGACCGCCCGGTCCGCGCCCGGTCGATTTGATGATCATCACCCGGCCAAGCTCGCCGCTGTCGAGCACTTCCCCGGCACGCATGAAACCTTCATCGAATCGCCGCATGAAACCGATTTGCAATTTCACATTGGCCTTGCCCGTGGCGGCGATGATGGCCTGGCATTCCTCGATCGTCACCGCCATCGGCTTCTCCAGGAAGACGTGTTTGCCCGCCTCCGCCGCCGCCACCGCGATCTCCCTGTGCAGGAACGTGGGGGTGACGATGACCACCGCATCGATCGCCGGGCTTCGCACCGCCTCGCGGTAGTCCGCAAAACGCATCGCCTGGGGAATGCCCAACTCATCGCCGGTCTCGTTCAGCAGCGTGGCGTTGGTATCGCACACCGCCGCCAGCTCGCCGCGCGGGGTGCGCTGGGCCAGGTTCCGTGCATGAACCAGGCCCGCCCGCCCGGCGCCGATCAGACAGACTCGAAGTCGCTTCATGTGTTCAATTCCGTTTCGCATGGGGTGTCCATTCAATCCGGTCCGCTCAGGATCGCCCAAATCTGCCCCTGGGCGCCGTTGTGCGACGGGGAGATGGCGATGCAGGGGGCCAGCAGCGCATCAAAGGAAGCGCGCGGAACCCAGGTCACATTCGCCGTCGTGTGCAGCACGCTGATGCCGTCGCGGTGCCGGGTATCGACACGTTCGGGCTGGCTCATCGCATCCGCAAGCAGCGCGATGTTGCCGAGCTGATCGAGCCTGGGCATCACCGCAGGCAGGCCGGTCGTACCCCAGTCGGTGCCCAGCGGATGAGAGGCAAAACCGCCTTGCACATTGATCGCCGCCAGGCCCGGTCCGCCCGGCGGCCAGGGGTTGAGTTCGGTGTTGAAGCTCTGGCCCGGCGCGCGTTCCGAAGGGCAGTACATCGCCTGTCCTTCATTCATCAGACCGGCCAGATAAAGCCGCCCGAAAAGCACGTGCACCTGGCTCGTGCCGCTGTAGATCATCGTATTCCACTGCATCCGCTCGCCGCGATAACCCAGCGGCACGGCATTCTGATTTTCACCGGCATACACCTGCACCGCCGCGAAAAGCTGCCGCAGGTTGCCGCCGCAGCGGACCCGCCTGGCCGACTCGCGGGCATGACCCATCGCCGGGAGCAACAGCCCGACGAGCAGGCCGATGATCGAAATGACAACCAATAGCTCCATGAGTGTGAAGCCTGCATCATCGCGCTGAACGAACTGTCTCTCCGCTTGATTCATCACAACACTTCATCAAGGCAGCGCAAAAGCGACATACGCATCGCCCATCGGCCCGCCCAGTTTTCCGCCGCCGGTGGCGGGGATCACCACGTACTGTTTGCCGCCGGCCATGTAGGTCGCCGGCGGCGCGTAGCCGCCGAAGGGCAGTTTGTGTTCCCACAGTTCCTTGCCGGTCTGCGCATCGAAGGCCCGAATCTTTTCATCGCGCGTGCCTGCGCAGAAAACCAGTCCGCCTGCGGTCGCCATCGCTCCGCCGAAGTTTTCCGTGCCGGTCCTGGGGATGTCGTCATACGCGAACTCGGCATACTCCCCCAGCGGCACCTTCCAAAGCAGCTTGCCGGTGTTCAGGTCGATGCAGTTGAGCGTGCCCCAGGGCGGCTTGCTGCCGGGGAACCCTTTGGCGTCCTGCAATTTGTTGAAGCCAAGGAACGCATAACTGGGACGCTCACCTCGCGGTGCGATGCTTCTGGCCGATGCGGGCAGATCACGGTCGAAAAGGAAATCGAGCAGATCCTTCTTCTGCTGTTGCGTCATCTCCTTCGCCGCCGGCGGCATCAGGTTGCGACCCGTGGCCATCAGTTGCAGCACATCCTCATCCTTCATCCGCTTGTCCAGCGCCAGCAGCGAAGGATTCACCCCCACGCCTTCCTTGCGCTGACCGTGGCACTTCACGCAGTGGTCCAGGTAAACCTTTTCACCGGGCGTGTCGGTCTTCGCGGGACGCAGGCCGCCGCTGGAGACGAGCGTGATGATCCAGGGGATTTCATTGGAACTGACGTAGAGCCTGCCGCTGGTCGGATCGATGGATGCGCCGGTCCACTCCGCGCCGCCGTGGATGCCGAAGAAGGCCATCGGCTTGTTTTCCTCGAAGGTTTCCGACCAGCCCATCGTCGCATTCTTGAGTTGCCCCAGCACCGACTGCCGGGCTTCGGGGGAAATGTCGGTCACGTCATCGAGCGTGAAGGTTCTCTTCGCAAACGGCTGCGGCAATTCCAGATCAGGCTGATACGGCGCGGTGCGTTCGCCAGGCAGCTTGCCCGCCGGCGCCCGGCGAAGGCGAAACGGAAAAATCGGCCTGCCCGTGGTGCGGTCCAAGAGCAGCGTGTTGCCGATCTTCGTCACCGCCGCGATGGCGTCGATTTTTTTTCCATCCACGTTGATCGTGACCAGGTTCGCCGGCGCAGGCACATCCAGGTCCCAGATGTCGTGCCGCAGTTCCTGAAAATGCCAGAGCCGTTTGCCGGTGAGCACATCGATGGCGATGACGCAGTTGGCGAACAGGTTGTCGCCGCGGTGGAGCATGCCCATGAAGTTGGGCTTGGGGGAACCGGTGGTGATGTAGGCGATGCCTCGCTCCTCATCGGCCGACATGCCGCCCCAGCAGTTGGCGCCGCTGGTGACGCGGTCCCAGGTGTCGTGGCCGAACTCGCCGGGGCGGGGGATGGTGTGAAAAGTCCAAAGCTGTCTGCCGGTGGCGGCGTCAAAGCCCCAGGCGTCGCGGGCTTCGCCGGGGATGATGACCACGCCCTTGGCCACCGCCGGACCGGCCACCGAAGGACCGGGGATCGGCGCGATGCCATCCTTGCCGAACCCCTTGATCGGGTTGCCGGTGCGCGGATCGAGCGCATACAAAGCCGCGCCGCTGGTGAACATGATGCGCGGCGAACTCCTCCCATCACCGGCCCAGTAAAGCAGCCCGCGATGCGCAGGCCTTCCGCTCACCGGTTTGTACCGCCATATTTCAACACCTGTTTCCGCATTGATCGCCACCACATGGTTGCCCACCGTCGGGGCGTACATCACGCCATCCACGATCACCGGGTTGCACTGAATGTTGCCCCGGCCATCCCCGGAGTGATAGGTCCAGGCGACCTTGAGCTTGCCCACGTTGTCGCGGTTGATCTGATCGAACCCGCCGTAGCGGGCCGCTCCCGCATCACCATGCGAGCGCGTCCATTGCCTGTACGTGTCCGCCTTGGGAAAACCGTTGCTCGGCGTCAGTTCCTCCGGCCTCGCGGCGGGGATCGTGACATACTCCGGCAGCTTCGCCCGCTCCGCCGGATCCTCCACCGACCAGTAACTGTTGAGCGTCGCCACCGATGGGCCATCGCTGACAGCCCCGACTTTCAGATCATCAAAATCCCACAAACCCAGCGTGTTTTCATCCTTTTTCATCGGGGCATCTGCGTTGACCTTGATCTCGCGGACCCCCTTGCTGATGCGGACATTATCGACGCTGCCATCGCAGCCGAGGTTGCCTTCGACCAGCCGGGCGAAGGCCAGACCGCCGGGTACGATCGCCGCGTTTTTGATCTGGATCGCCTGGTCCGCGACCTGTTTGCCATCGGCGAACAGCCTTACCCGCGTCGGCTCATAGATCATGGCGATGTGATGCCACCGGCCATCGGCGATCTGGGCGGTGGTCTTGACGTGATCGGGCTGGCTGCCGGGGATGTAAAGCGTCAGCAGACCGTTGCCGCTCATGGAGAAAAGCTCCCAGTGCGCCGCCGACTGCTTGGTGTCACTGGCCACAAGGATGTTATATCCATTGCGGCTGTTCAGCTTCGCCCACAGTTCCACGGTGATCGGCGGTTTGCGGTATTCATCCTTGTTCTCGACAACCATGCCTGAAGTCAGCGCCTTGCCGAAGCCTTTCATCGACTCCGCGCCGGTCGGCTGCGCGGGCCTGGGCGCCGGCGTTGGCGCAGGTTTCGCCGCGACGTTCCACGTTCGGTATTTGGGCTTCTCGCCCGCGGGCAGTCCCGCCAGTTGAGGCAGCAGCCAGTCGAAACCATCGAGGTTGTCCGCCAGTCTTTCACGGGCATCATCGGAGGTGTGGCCGAGGATGCCGATGGGTCCGCTGTAGCCGCTGTCGGCCACGAGCTTCATCATGCCCAGTTCCAGGTCGCCCGCGCCCAGAGGCAGGATTTTTTTTCCTTGCCGATCGCCCTGTTGCACCATGCCGTTGAGGTTGAGGGCGTGGAGATGAGGCAGCATCTTTTTGAGCAGGTCGGGGAAGCGTTCGATCTGGTCGTGGCCGTGATGAAAGTTGTAAACGATGCCGACGTTGGGCAGGTTGAGTTCCTTGATGATGGCGATCTGGTTTTCCGGTTCGCCGAACCAGCCGCCGTGGTTGTAGAGGGCGACGGTGCAGCCGATTTTCGCGGCTTCGAGGGCGATGGGGCGAATCTGGTCGGCTGCGGTTTTCACCTTCACATTCTGATTCGCATTGCCTGGGGCGGGATCGCCGCCGGTGATCCAGAGTTGCGTCCTGATGTCGTGCCGCTTGAGCACATCGAGAATGGCGCGGGCCTCCTTGTTGAGACTGCCGGGGAACCAGAACGCCGTCAGTTCGATGTTGCGTTTCTTCAGTTCCTCCATCTCGGCGTCGAAGGTGGGGATGTGCTCGTTGCGCCAGTCGTAGGCGAACTTCCTGAAGCCCAGGTCGGCGAGCATTTCGGCGCGGTCCTTCGGGCCGCGCTTTTTGCCGTCGAAAGGCACGATGCACCAGGCGACGAGGTTGTCGCGCCGGTAAATCTTCGCGGTCTGTTTCGCCAGCGTTTTGGTGATTTCCTCGCGTTCGACATATTTCGCCTCGACCCCGTCGACGGGCACCTGAACTTTCGCGGTCCATGCGATGGCGTTGAGGATGAGTTTGCGGAAGTCATCGTTTTTCCAGTTGTCGTAGAAGTGGCCGCAGGTGGTGCCGAAGCCCCGTCCGCCGCCTTCCTCCGCCGTCCGCTGCCTGACCCAGGCGACGACATTGCCGTCCGGCTCGCGCCCCTTGAGCGCGGGCACCGTCAGCACCGGCTTCGTGGCGTCGTCCTTTTCCTTGAAGCGAAGGTTGTAATAAAACTCCTCGTTCATCCTGAACGGCTTGACGCCGCGCAGCACCTCGTGCTCCGCGTCGGCAAGCTCGACATTCTCATTCATCGTGCGGATCGCCGAGTACCACTTCCGCCTGCCGTTTTCCTCCCAGTCGAAGTAGCCGCCGGTCCAGCGAAGGATCATGTCGGCATACTTGTCGGGGGCGAAGGTGGAAAAGTGAAACACGATCAGCCCGCAGCCCCGCTTCATCAGGGCATCCACTTCCGCCACGCGATCGGCGCTGCTCAGGTGCTCGGCCTCCTCATAAAGATCCCCATCGCGGCCATCGGAGATGACCATGATCGTGTCCGCCCCTTCGAGCGCCGCCGGGTCCTTGGGCCAGCCGCCGAAGACGGTTTCGACCTTGATCCTGTCGGCGATGTTCGACTGTTCGAGCATCACCTTCAGCAGCCGGACCGACCAGGGGTAATCGTGAATGCGGTTGCCTTCGGGGCCGTGGCTTTTCTTGCCGGCGATGAGCACGATTTTTTTCGGCGCGGCCTGCTCCGCGGCGAAGGCGGCCGGCGCCGGGGGAGCGATCACGAAAGCCAGAAGAATAATGAACGTGGATCGAATCATGCCGTGTCCGTCAAAAAGGAAAAAAACCTGCTTGCCAAAAACCGGATGAAAGGCGGGAAGGCAGGAAAGGCTAATGCTTATTATTTAATACTTATTACTTAATGGCTATTTCAAACCTTGCGGACCGGAACTCGCGGGAAGTGTCCGTCCATTCTTCCTTCCGAAATAACCATTAAGTAATAAGTATTAAGTAATAAGTATTCGCCTTTGTCTTGGCCTTTGTCTTCGCCTTTGCCTTCCCCTTATTTTCTGTCCCACAGCCACCGCGAATCATATTGTCCGTTCCCGCCGTTGATGACCGTGTCGCCGGTGGCGGGCTGGCCCAGGGCGTTGGCGCCGGGCCAGAGTTGGAAGCCGATTTTGCCGGTGGGCATCAGTTCGACGTGGCCGTCGAGGAAGGCGGCGTTGGTGTTTCCATCGTGGCGGTTGAAGACCCTCCGCTGGCCGCTGATGCCGCCCGTGGCCGAGGGTGCGATGTGGTGGTGGCTGTGGTCGGGGGTGAGGAAGTAGAAGGTCGGCTCGCCGCGCAGCTCGACCCACTTGTCCGGGTTGGGTTCGGAGTGGTTGACGATCTTGCCCGAGTCGGCCATGACCACCGAGGCGCTGGGTGAAACGACGTCGCGCATGTGGATTTCCAGGGTGGTCCAGGGCGAGTAGCTCAGTTGAATGTGATTAAGCCCGATGCCCAGCGTGGGGTGGGCCGGGTTGGTCGCCTTTTGGGCGGCGGGGCAGTCGAAGGCGTTTCGGGAGGTGACGTACTGCGGATGGAGCATGTCGGTCCAGACCCGCCTGCCGTAGAAGGGAACGATGGCGTTGGCGGGGATGGAGGAGGCGTCGCCGTATTCGAGCCGGGGCAGGATGCGCCGGTTGTCGAGGGTGTAAAGCTTGTGGGCGATGGCGAGCTGGTGCATGGAGCTTCCGCAGATGGCCGTCCATGTGCGGACGCGGGCCTTCTGAAACGAAGGCAGCAGGAGGGATATGATGATCGTGATGACCGCGACGACGGCCAGCAGTTCGGGAACGGTGAAGCCTCGTTGCATCAACCCGGGCTTCGACGGCGCAGGAGCGTTGACGGCGTTGAAATACATGCGGTACTCCTGATAGAAGCTTCCGTCGATTTCGCGCAGGCCCGGAGCTGGGCGGGGTTTCATTTTTCTCCTGTATTCCCCGTAATTACAGCGTTTCATTGAATCGGGGTCACAATGGCTGTCCATCGGTTTCAGCCGCGAAGCGGCGGCAGGTTGTAGCCGGGGGCGTAAGCCCCCGGAAGGATGGCCCGCCATGCCAAGCCGCGAAGCGGCGACACCCGGGTGAGTGGGCATGTTGCCACCTCGATCAAACCGATGTCGCCGCTTCGCGGCTGAACACGACTCCCGCTTTTTCCGGGGGCTTACGCCCCCGGCTACGACCTGCCGCCGCTTCGCGGCTGAGAGTCACGCTTTCCATTTTGCATCCTCCATTGTGAAAAGCCGCGCTTGGAAACCATCCGGTTTTTCAGTGATCCCCCGCTTACGCCGCCCGGCGGCGGCGCATCATCATGCCTGCGCCGGCCAGGGCCAGCAGGCTCATCGTGGCCGGTTCGGGGATGACGGAGGCAGCCTCGATGACATCGAACTCGCTGTAGAACGTGCTGACCGACAGGCCATTGAGGCCGTTGGCGAACAGCGGGCGGACGTGCCAGAGCAGGTGGCTGTAGGTGCCCAGCGAGCCGGTGGGGGAGGTGACGCTGGAGGCAAGCTGGGTATAGTCGCGGGGACCAATGCCCAGTTGGGCGTCCGTATTGATGCTGCCCAGCAGGGTCCATTGCGCGGGGTCGAGCAGGTCGGCATCGGTGTTGCCGGGATCGGCCGCGTTGCTGCCGTAGAGGTCGTAGAGTTGCCCCACGCGGACATTATCCTGTGAGGTGAGCTCGAACCAACTGAAGGCCCGCACCTCGGCGATGTTCTTGGCCTCGGCGAAGTCCATGCGCACCTTGCCGGGGGCGGTATCGGTGAAGAAGAAGGAGTCGGTGACGCCGTTGGGGTTGTTGGGGGTTGCTCCGCAGCAATCGACGGGGCCATCCTGCGCCAGGCCGTCGTTGAGGATGTTCACCGAAGGATTGCTGTTGGGATGCACCGTGCCGCCGACGATGGAGAGGATGCCGGTCTGTCCCAGATCGGTGCCACTGGGTGCGGGGATGGTGGGGAAGCTGTCGCCGAAGGGGAGGGTGGGGGTGGGATCGGATTCGATCTTGGTGATGTTGGCGGTGACGGAGCTGTCGAAGAGTTGTATCTCGCGGAAGCTGGGGGTGTCATCCGTGGTTGTGAAGTCGATCTGAATGGCGTCGGTGGTGACGGGCGCCTTGAAGTTGAGCCAGAAGGAATCGACGCCGTCGTTGGTGTTTGGAGGGGCGACCGTCGTGATGGAGTAAGCGCCCAGGACGTTGCCGGCGCCATCCTTGATGGTGTAGGCCCCGTCATCACGGTTGGCGTAGCCGTTGTAGATGGCGATGGAGCCCAGGGTCTGGGTGGAGCCGAGGCTGAGGGTGAGGGTGCCGGCGTTTCCGTCGGGGATGGCGTAGGTTCCATCGCTGGGGACGCCCAGGCCGATGTCGCCGTCGCTGAGATTCGACAGGCCGAACGTTGCGTTAAGCTCGACGGGGGACGAGGAGGCGGTGAAGGAGACGAGGCTGCCGACCTTGGCGTTGGCGACGAGGTTGGGGTTGTCAGAGAGGTTGTCGCCCACCTCGGTCTGGTGCTTGCCCAGTTGAATGTTGGTGGTGTTGGTCAGGAACAGCGCGGCGGATGCGGTCTGCTGCATCCCGAAAAAAAGCCCGGCCAGAACCATACCATACAGTCCGCTTGTCAGACGTGTCTTCATCCTCATCGCTCGCATCCTTTTGAAATGGGGGACCGGAGAACCTGTTTTGCTGCAAACCTGATAGTGCGCCGGAATGGCGACACCGCGAAGTTAACAATGTTCGAGAAGTCGGAACAGAACCGTGGAGTGTAAAGTCTGGAAGAACCATGCAGCCCCGTTCATCACTTTGACCTGACAAACGATATTACCTCATGTTTGGGGTGGCTGTCAAGAGTGAAGTTGGCAAAAAATGCAGGGGAGGGGAAGGGCCTAGGGCCAAGGGCCTGGGGCCTAGGGGGAAGGAGAAGGGCCTGGGTCGTTCGCTGCCTTTCTAGGCCCCAGGCCCTTGGCCCTAGGCCCTTACTTTTAGGCCCTACTCCCTAGGCCCTATCTTCTCCCCGGATAACAAGGCTTCAACTCGCCTCCTTTTTGGCAGGCTTCGCTCAGGGCCTGCTGGATGGCGATGCCTTCCGGGGAATGGTAAGGGACCCAGACCTGGGCATCCCTGCTGATCAGCCGGCCGTCGGCAAAAGCCTGGGCCGTGGCGGCCATGTCGCCGGCATCCTCCCCGCCGGCCAGCCGCTTGTAGGCGTCGGTGAACCCCTCGTAATAGCCCGCGAACATCTGCGAATCCTTGCCGCAGCTTCCGCAGGTGAACATGTAAACCTTTACCGCCTTATGCCCGTTTTCGCGGATGATCGGAGGAAGGCTCCCATCGCGGACAACGAACCGCTCCTGCGTCTGAACGTCGAAGAACCAGGCGTCCATCACCTGATCGACCCCCGATGATGAACCCCGCCCCTTGAGCCGGTGATATCCGAAAAGAAAAAGGATCAGCGCAAGCAACGCCCCCACGGTGACCGCCACCGCGTTGCGGTTGATCCATTCACGCAGCGAATGAAGAACGGAACCCACGCAGTCACCTTTCGTCGGTCAGGGGACAGGGGACGGGGACAGGGATTCGTAGCCGCAGCGTCCTCGCTGCGCGTCTGCGGAACAGGGAACAGGAATCAGAGCGAAGCCGCAAGCGGCTGAGGAACACACTGGGAAACTGAATGCTTTTCTGTCTCCTGTCCCCTGTCTCCCGTCCTCTGACCCCATTGACCGTTTGGCATGACAATATGGTTTTGTTGAACGAAGCACAAGTCGGTAAGATGTGAAAACCTGGAGCCATCATGCCATTGACCGAACCCGTCTCATCCCAGCGCCAATCCCAGGCCCGCCGGCACAGGCTGTTCAAGGCCAACGAGCGATTCCGGCTCGACAGCGATTCGCCGCTGCCGCTCTATCATCAGATGGAGCAGATCATCCTCGATCGCATCACCAAGGAACGGGCCGTCGGCTGGATGCTGCCTCGTGAAATGGATTTGGTGAACATCTTCGGCGTCAGCCGCGCCACCGTGAAAAAAACCACGGAGATTCTCGCCGCCAAGGGGCTGATCGAACGCAAACGCGCCATCGGCACGACCGTGGTCCGCCTGGCCGTCTCCGAAGACCTGGGCAGGCTCTCCAGCTACACCGAGCAGATCGAAAGCCGGGGGCTGCGCACCAGCACGCAGGTGCTCAGTGTCAAGACCCACCTGCCCATGCTGCTTGATCGTCAGCGGCTGAAACTGGCCGAGGGCGAAAAGACGCTCTGCATCCGCCGTCTGCGAGGCACCAGCGAAGTCTTCCCCGTCGTCCTGCTGCAATCGGAAATCCCCGCCCGCTTCGGTGTCAGGCCCGCCGAGGACTTCAACGCCTCGCTCTATCGCCTGCTCGAGGAAACCTACCGCATCCGCATCGAGTGGGCCGAGGAACGCATCAGCGCCTCCAACGCCTCCGAAGAGGAGGCCCGCCTGCTCAACATCAAAACCGGCAGCACCGTGCTGGTCATGGAGCGAATCACCTACACCACCAACGACCAACCGCTGGAACTGGTTCGCGCCGTTTACAGGCCGGAGCATTACACCTTCACCGTCAAACTCAAGCGATAGACCTGAGTTTCGCTTAAGCCCCGCCCGGCCCCCGGAGTCCCCCGGAGTCCCCCGGCTCCCCCGGCGCTGCGAAGGGAAACGACAAAAGCCACCTGCGGGACTTGAACCCGCGACCTATGCTTTACGAAAGCATTGTCGAAAATCGCAACAGCGGTGATTGCAGGGACTTAGGCGAATCCGAATCCGCCACCCGCCAACTCAGCCCACAACCGGTTGCAGACTCACCGGCTGCGGATGCCGATCTCGCTTTCATCGCCTCCGCCTGGCCGGTGCTGCCGCCGGCGCTGAAGGCGGGCATCGTGGCGATGGTCAGCGCGAGCCGACCGCCTGCGATGCCCTCAGATGAGCGATGACCGGAAAGTGGGGCGGCACGGACGGACGCGGCAGAGGCCCGCCAGATGCCGACGCAGGGCACAGCGCCCCGTACCCCCATCATATCCCTCCCCCTTCGCATCTGGAAGGATCGGGTAAAATGCAACCACGGGCATCCGGCCTGATCCGCCGCGAACGGAAGGGGCGAGCGTCGTGAGTAATCCCACGATGCCGCCCCGACCGGCCCGCCTCGAGGATTACACCCATGTCCGACGCTATTCCCATTGGCTCAATCCTGAATGCGAAGAAAGCAGCGATGGATTGCCTCGCGCTGGCCGTGGAGACACGAAGCAAACTGCTGGCGGACCCCATCCCGTCGCTTGCCGCAAACAAACCGTGCGCATGCAGAGTGGCCATCGCCAAGATCATCGCAGCCGCAACACTGTCGAGTCCCTTCGCCGATTGGAAGGTGTGCGGCAATCCGATGCTGGAATACATCGAACTGCTGAACCTCCACCCCGGCCAGCAATTCGCGGTGTGGAAAAGAACCTGTCGTTGCGGGCATGAAGCGGCGTTCGCCTGGCTGGAAGCGATGACATACGGCACGGCCATCGTCGTTGAAAGGTCCAAGGACGAGGAACTTTCCGACGTGCTGCGTGAACTTGACAACGGGACAGGCCTCGATGTTCATCGCGTCGGTGAGATGATCGCGTCGGAATCGGCGGCGCTGATGGCAGCGGACGCCACGCCCGGCGGCGAAGCGGCGGGTGCGTGGGCCGATACCCTCTACGTGTCGGTCCCGGACATCGTGGGCCGCTTTCCCGCCATCAACGACGAAGCCCTGCGCAAACGACTGACCCGCTGGCGGCGACGGAATGACGGCGACTGGCGCGAGTTGGAGAACCGCAATCCAAGCGAGTCGCGATTCTCGTACCGCTGGGGGGCCGTCCGGGGCATCGTCAAATCGCTCACCCGGGCGTCCGTCGCGCGTCCGGCGAGATAGATTTTTCGGGGGTTTTCGCCTTATTTTCGGGGGTTTCGCGCGTCCGTCGCGCGTCCGGCGGCAACCTTTCTCGCGGGGGCGCGGCATCATCGCGCCCATGAAACGACCATCCCATCGTATCGAGGACATGCCCGACCGCGAGCTGCGCCGCGCGTACCGGCTGGCGCTGGCGCAGCTGGGGCCTGGCGGCGGATCGACTGCGATGTTCCGTCGAGAGATCGAGCGCCGGGCCATCGATCGCCGCCGACGGAAGGGAGGGCGGCGCGATGCCCGCTGAACCTACCGCCGCCCTTCCCTCACCCCTGGCCCTGCGCCCCAGGGATGCCGCGAAGGCTCTGGGCATCGGCCAGCGCAAGCTCTGGGAGCTGTCCCAGCCGCGCGGGCCGATCCCGTGCGTCCGCGTCGGGCAGTGCGTTCTTTACCCCGTGGCCCAGCTACAGGCGTGGCTGGCGGACGGCGTACGCGAAGGGGGTGGTCAATGAGCACCATCCCCGATGTTCTGCCACATGATGCCGGTGCGGAGCAGGACGTGATCGGCTGCCTGCTGATCGACCCCAGGCTGATCGCCGAGGCACGCGCGATCATCGACGTGGCCGACTTCTGGACCGAGCAAGGCCGCGTCGTCTTTCAGGCGGTGGTCGATGCGGTGCAGGCGGTTCCCGACCACCCCGATTACAAGGCGGTGATCCGCGAACTTGAGCATGTCGGTGCGCTGGAGCGCATCGGTGGCAAGCCGTGGCTCGCATCCTGCATCGAGCGTGTGGTTGATGCGAACGACGCGGCCTACTACGCGAAGTTGGTCAAGAGCGCATCCAACCGCCGCAAAGTGCTGGATGCCGCCGCCCGCGCGCAACATGCCGCCGCGACGGGGACCGACTACGACGGCGCGCTGCGCGAGGCGGTGGAGGCGATGCAAGCCGCCAAGCCGAGCCACACCGCCAACACCGGCCCGGTGATGCTCTGCCTGGCCGACGTACAGGCGACGCCGGTGAACTGGCTCTGGCCGGGGCGGATGCCGCTGGGGCGCATCACGCTGCTGGTGGGCAGGCCCGGCGAAGGCAAGAGCTTCCTGACGACTGATATGGCCAGCCGCGTCACGACGGGATCGCCCTGGCCCGACAGCAGTGAATGCCCGCATGGATCGGTCATACTCGTGTCTGCCGAGGACGATCCCGCCGACACGATCCGTCCCCGCCTCGACGCTCACGGCGCGGATGCGAGCCGGGTGCATCTTCTCGCCGCCGTGCGGCGGCAGGGCGACGGCGGCAAGCTCTACGAAAGCATGTTCACCCTTGCTGACCTGCCCGCGCTCGAGGCGGCTTTGCAGCGCGTCCCCGACTGCAAGCTGATCGTGATCGACCCCATCGGTTCCTTCCTGGGCGGCGGGACCGATGCCCACCGCGACAACGAGGTGCGCGGCGTGCTGGCACCGGTGGCGAAGCTGGCCGAACAGTACGGCCCGGCGGTGCTGATCGTCGCGCACCGCCGCAAGAGCGCCGGCGACTTCGCCGACGATACCGCCCTGGGCAGCCGGGCGTTCACGGGCATTGCGCGGGCGACGTGGCACTTGTCGCGCGACAAGGACGACAAGCACCGCCGGCTCTTGCTGCCGGGGAAGAACAACCTGGGGCCGGAGGGAACCGGGCTGGCGTTCTCCATCGGCGGCGAGCCGGCGGCGCTGCACTGGGAGCGCGACCCGGTGAGCATGAGCGCGGATGAGGGGATGGCGATCGAGGCGGAGCGGGAGAAGCCCGGCCCGGATGCCGACGAACAGGATCGCGCCGTCGCATGGCTGAGGGCGGCGTTGGCGGATGGCCCGCGTCCAGCCCGCGACCTGATGGATGAGGCGCGGGAGGGCGAAGGCATCGCCAAGCGGACCCTTGAGCGCGCCCGCCAGAACATCGGCATCATCGCCTACCGACCCACCAATCCCGGTCCCTGGTACTGGCGACTCCCCGGACATGAGCACACCGCCACGCCCCAGGAGCACACCGCCAACGTCTCTAAGGGCGGACAACTTGGCGGTGTGGCGGTGTGCCCAAAAACAAGCGAAAAACAAGAGATTTTGGGAGCCGGGGAAGCACACCGCCAAGATAGCTTCCTTGGCGGTGTGCCTGCCGACCCCACCGGCTGGGGGGTGGCATGAGCCGCACAACCCGGACACCCAGACCCCGCTTCCTCGTCACCCTGGAAGCCCCGCCCACTCCCGGCGACCCCGACGGCACCCGCCGCCTGCGCCGCTGGCTCAAGCAATCGTGGCGAGGGTACACCCTGCGGTGCGTGAGCATCGCCCCCATCGGCGGCAAACCCGGCACGGACCAAACCCACAAGGTTATCCCTTCCACCAATCCGACCAACCCCCTTGACTGAGTGTGTGCGATATGTATCATATCAACATGAGCAGCCGCGAAGTGATCCAGCGGTTGGAACGTGACGGCTGGCGGCTTGCCCGCACCAAGGGCAGCCATCACACTTACAGGCATCCCGTGAAGCCGGGCATCGTGACCGTGCCTCACCCCAGGCGCGATCTGCCCACGGGAACGCTGCGATCGATCTTCAAGCAGGCGGGTTGGGCCGACTGACCCGGCGACCGAGGAACCCATCATGTTCACCATGCATTACCCCGTCGTCATTCACAAGGACAAGGCATCGGACTACGGCGTGACCGTCCCCGACCTGCCCGGCTGTTTCTCCGCCGGCGCGACGGTCGATGAAGCGCTGGCGATGGCCAAGGAAGCGATCGAGCTTCATCTGGAAACGCTGATCGAAGATGGATGGCCCGCGCCCCAGCCCGGCACCATCGAGCGGCACAAAGGCAGCCGCGATTACGCCGGCGGCGTGTGGGCGCTGGTGTCGGTCGATCCGGCATCGCTTCGCGTCAACGCGGTGCGGATCAACATCACCGTCCCCGAGCGCGTGCTCGACGCCATCGACCGCTTCGCGGAAGAGAACAACGAAACCCGATCCGGCCTGCTGGTGCGGGCGGCGATCGACTGCATCGGACGAAGCGAAACTCTCCCCAGGGCCAAACCCGGCCGCCCCCGCCGCAAAACCGCGGCAGTGAAAGGAAAGTGACATGACGCGCAAACGCGGCAACGGACAAGGAACTTTCCATCGAAAACGAACCGACGCCCCCTGGCTGGTTCGATACTACAACCACGAAGGCCGGCGGGTGGATCGATCGACCCGCACGACTTGCCGGCGCACGGCGGAGCGCATTCTGTCCAAGTGGATCGACGACGATGTGCAGCGCCGGATGGGGCTGATCGACGCCCGCGTTGAAGCCCAGGTCATGCAGGCCCGCCGGGGAATCGGGGAACATCTCTCGGAGTGGAAGGCGGCGCTTCAAGGCAAGGGCATCAGCGCCTTCCGTGTGACGGTCGCCTTCAATCGCGCGAACAAGCTGGCCGGAGACTGCGGGTTCACGACGCTGGCCGAAGTGGACCATGCGGCGGTCGATCGCTTCATCCGCGACATGCAGGCCAGGGGCGCAGCGCCGCGAACCGTGAACGGTTATCTCCAGTCATTCGGCCAGTTCACCCGATGGCTGATCGATAACCGCCGGCTGGCGATGAATCCGCTGGCGGGCATCAAAATGGTCAAGGTGGTGGGCCGGTCCGTTGAACGCCGGGCCTTAGGCGCGGATGAAATCAAACGGCTGATCGGCGCGGCTGAAGGCGGGCGTGTGGTGTGGAACATGGCCGGGCCTGATCGGGCGTGGGCGTATCGAATCGCCGTGGGCACCGGGTTTCGCGTCAACGAGATACGCAGCCTCACCCCTGAATCCTTCGACATGGCCGGCGATCCCCCGACCGTGACCGTGGCGGCGGGATTCAGCAAGCGCCGGCGGGAGGATGTCCAGCCCATCCGCGATGAACTCGCCGCGATGCTGGGCGCTTTCCTCATGAACAAGCCCGCAGGCAAGGCGCTGCTGCCGCTCCCGGCAAGGACGGCGGAAATGGTCCGCGCCGATCTGCGAAGGGCCAGGGCGCTGTGGATCAGGGAGGCGACGGACAGGGCCGGACGGCGCGAGCGACGCAAGTCGAACTACCTGAAACCTGTTGACGATGCCGGGCGCGTGGCGGACTTCCACGCCTTGCGGGTGAGCTACATCACCGCACTGGTCCGAAGCGGCGCATCGGCCAAGGTGGTGCAGACGCTGGCCCGGCACAGCGACCCGAAATTGACGCTCAACACCTACACCCGCATGGGCCTGCATGATGTCGCCCAAGCGCTCGACGGCCTGCCCGCGCTGAACGACCGCCCGCCGCAAGCCCAGGTCATGCAGGCCACCGGCACGACGGATGCCCGCGCCGTTGCCCCCGCCAACCCACCCGCCAACGGGCGCACAAAACCAAGCGAAACCGTGCGAAGCGGCGCGATGCGGGCATCGAATCAGGGCGGAGAAGCGGAGAGCGAAAAAACGCTTGTTTTCCCGAAGAAATGCGACGACATGCGAACCGCTGCGAAGGGAAACGACAAAAGCCACCTGCGGGACTTGAACCCGCGACCTATGCTTTACGAAAGCATTGCTCTACCACTGAGCTAAGGTGGCGAAAAAAAACGGGGCGATGCGCCGCCCGCCGCCACGAGGCGTGACGGAGAAGGGTAGCGACGGCGGGAATCATCGTCAAACATTTCATCGGATGAATCGGGGCGATGGCCCTGCGTTTTGGGACTTCTGAATAACCCCCGATGTACCGTGAACCAAGGATCGCGAAGCCGCAAGCGGCTTGGACGTGAGGTTATTCAGGAACTTTCGTCCCTTTCTTCCCTTTTGCGGCCTGTTGCAGCGGCGGTATGATGGTTTTTCCCGGCAGGCGGGTTCCGTGATCTCGAACGGGCCGGGATGAATGAACGTAACAAACTTCGATGCTGCGACAATCGTTTGCAATGTCCGCCTTCGGCGGCGCGGCGTGTGACGCAGGCATCCATTGATGGTCGGATCACTTTCAACCCCCCAGAGGAGTCGTTTCATGTCCAAGCGAATGTCCCGACGAAGGTTCATGCACACCGGCGCCCTCGCCACCGGCGGGCTGGTGCTGCTGCCTTCGGTCACCCGCAACGTGCTCGGCGCCAATGACAAGCTCAACATCGCCGGCATCGGCTGCGGCGGCAAGGGCAGCAGCGACATCATGAAGTGCGCCAACGCCGGAGAACTGATCGTCGCCGGCTGCGACATCGATGCCGGCCGCGCCAATTCCCTGGCGGACCAGGCGGAAAAGAAGACCGGCCACAAGCCCGCCCTCTTCGCCGACTACCGCGAAATGTTCGACAAGATGCACAAGGGCATCGATGCCGTCACCATCTCCACCCCCGATCACACCCATGCCTGCTGCGCCGCCATGGCCATCAGCTTGGGCAAGCACGTTTATGTGCAGAAGCCGCTGACGCACACCGTCTATGAGGCCCGCGTGCTCCGCCAGCTCGCCAAGGAAAAGAAGGTCTGCACGCAGATGGGCAACCAGGGCACGAGCCTGGACACCCTCCGCACCGGCACCGAGATCATCCAGTCCGGCGGCATCGGCGAAGTGAAAGAGGTCCACTGCTGGTCCAATCGTCCCGTCTGGGACCAGGGCCAGAAAGGCATGGATGAGTTCGCCCGGAAAAAGAACGACAAGATTCCCAACGGCTTTGATTTCGACCTCTGGCTCGGACCCGCCGCCGACCGGCCGTTCAACGGGGCTTACCGCCACTTCCACTGGCGCGGCTTCTGGGACTTCGGCACCGGCGCCTTGGGCGACATGGCCTGCCACACGATGAATCTTCCCTTCTGGGCCCTGAGCCTGGAATACCCCACCTCCGTCACCGCCAAGGTCCCCCAGGTGTACGAACTGTGCCCCCCCGAGTGGAGCGTGATCAAGTTCGAGTTCCCCGAGCGAACCGTCGTCAAGACCGGCACCAAGCTCCCCCCCGTCACGCTCACCTGGTACGACGGCCACACCAATCATCTCGGCAAGCCCCTGCCCGAAGCGCAGCGGACGTTCGTCGAAGTCGGCAAGAAGTACGGCGTCAACATTCCCTTCGGCGGATCGGGCGCGTTCTTCGTCGGCTCCAAGGGCGCGATGTGGGCCAACGGCGACTATGCCGACCGCATCAGCCTGCTGCCCAAGGAAACCTTCCCCGGCAACTATAAAGAACATGCCCCCAAGGCGTGGCTCCCACGACACACCGGCGGCGACATGGACCAGAACCAGACCAACGAATGGCTCAAGGCGATCAAGGCCAACCAGCCCGATCTGGCCATGAGCAACTTCGAATACGCCGCCTATTTCACCGAGATCATCCTGCTG
Source organism: uncultured Phycisphaeraceae bacterium (assembly GCA_964649195.1). Taxonomy (GTDB): domain Bacteria; phylum Planctomycetota; class Phycisphaerae; order Phycisphaerales; family Phycisphaeraceae; genus JTS-RE9. The sequence goes on along the minus strand of CAZYPK010000034.1, from coordinate 6,004 downwards.
GGCAATCTGGCCATGCGAGTGCCCGGTGAAAACATCAAGTGGGACGGCCCGGCCATGAAGTCGCCCAACGTCGCCAAGGCCAACGAATATGTCCACCACGATTACCGCAAGGGCTACACGCTCAAGCCGGGCAATGCGTGAGTCATCCCGCGTTCATTGACGATTCACCCCCAAGCCCACGCACTCCCGTGCGTGGGTTTTTTCTTCATGCCTGCATCCCGCCGCGATGGATGCCCAGTTGCGCCATCTTCTGCTGGAGGTTCTGGCGATGAATGCCCAGGCTTCGCGCGGCGGCGGAGACGTTGCCTTCGCTGGCGGCCAGCGCGGATTCGATGGCCTGCCGCTCGAAGGCGTCGGTCAGCCGGGCCTTGGCTTCGGTCAGCGGCAGGCCCAGCAAACTTTTGAAATCGAAGGGGGACTGCTCCGCGGCGCCGGGCGGGGCGGCCGGCAGCGCCAGGTCGCGCGGCAGGAGCACTGCCTGGGTCGAAAGCGATGCCGCGGCGGTGATCAGATGCTCCAACTCGCGCACATTGCCCGGCCAGGCGTGACGCAGCAGCGCCTCCATCGCATCAGCGCCGAGCCTTGCCGCCTTGGTCGCGCCCGTGCGCGCGAGGCGATCGAGGAAGAACTCGGCAAGCAGGCCGATATCCTGCGGACGCGATCGCAGCGGGGGAATGACGATCTCGATGCCGCGGATGCGATAGAGCAGGTCCTGGCGAAAATGTCCCTCGGCGATGGCGGCGGCAAGGTCCTGATGCGTGGCGCTGATGACCCGCACATCGACGCGAATCTCCTTCGATGAGCCGACACGCTGCACCATCCGCTCCTGAAGCACGCGCAGCATCTTCGCCTGCATCGGCGGCGGCATGTCCCCGATTTCATCGAGGAACAGCGTGCCTCCCTGGGCCTGCTCGAACACCCCTTTGCGGTCGCCGTCCGCGCCGGTGAAGGCGC
>CAZYPK010000034.1:0-5040 GCA_964649195.1 uncultured Phycisphaeraceae bacterium | reverse complement strand
GCGCCCTTCACATGGCCGAACAGCTCGCTCTCGGCGAGCGTGCTGCTGACGGCGGCGGTGTTCACCGCGACAAAAGGCCCGCTCCTCCCGCTGATGCGATGAATCTCACGGGCGATCAGCTCCTTGCCCGTGCCCGTCTCCCCGCGCACGAGGATGTCCAGCGGCGCCGTCGCGGCACGCTCGACCAGGCTGAACAGTTCCCGCATCGGCCGGCTCACGCCGATGAGCGAGCCCAGGGCCGTCTTCCGCTCCAGCGTGTCCTGCAAGCGGCCGGCGCGCTGCTCCAGTTCGACCCGCCGGGCGTTTCGACGGGCGATGGCGCGAATCCGCTCCACCTCGAACGGCTTGGTGATGTAATCGGTCGCGCCCAGCCTCATGCACTCGACGGCGCAGGCCACGCCATCGTTGGCCGTGACCACGATGATCTCTCCGCGACCGCCTTCGCCCGCCAGTTCGCGCAGCACCGCCAGCCCATCCATGCCCGGCATGTTCAGGTCGAGATAAACAAGGTCCGGCGACTGGCTGCGAATCACCTCCAACGCGGCCCGGCCATCGGCGGCTTCAAACAGCCTGCACTCGATCTGCGCCAGCGCCTTGGACATGCCAAAGCGCGCGGCAGGCTCGTCATCGGCAATGAGAATGCGCAGCGTCATGGGCGGTATCGTAACGAAACGATGGTGTCACACGCCTTCATTTTGCGAAAGGCAATCTCACGATGAACCGCGTGCCCCGGCCTGCCCCGGTTTCGCAGTGGATTTCGCCGCCGGCGTCGCGCACCTGTCGGCCCACGACGTAAAGCCCCAGCCCGGTGCCGCTCTCCTTCGTCGTCACGAACGGCTCGAAGAGCCGATCCTGCACCGACGGCGGCAGGCCCGGACCGGTGTCGCTCACCTGAAGCTCCGCGAAATCTCCCGCGGCGCGGCAGGAGACGGTGACTTCGCCGCCGGCTTCGATCGCGTTGTTCACCAGGTTGAAAACCATTTCCCGCAGCGCGTTTTCATCCGCGATGACCGCAGGCAGCTCGCCGGGAAGCTCTTCGACAAGGTTCACCCCTCGCTGCCTGGCGACGTGGCGCAGGATGCGCAGCGTGCTTTGAATCACGGGGATGATCAGGCCGCTGCGCGAGTCGGCGCCGGCCGGCCTGGCAAACTGAAGAAGCTGATGCACCGTGGTGGAAAGGCGGTCGATCTCTCCGACGATGAGGGTCAGGTCGTGGGCGTGAGGCGTGTCGCGCAGATCCTCGGCCAGCACCGTGGCGATGGTCTTGATCGAGGAGAGCGGGTTCTTCACTTCGTGGGCGATGGAGCCGGCCATGAGGCCCAGCGTGGAAAGTTTTTCGTTTTGCAGGGCGCGGCGCTCGGCGGCCAGCCGCTCGGCCTGGAGCATGCCGTTGTTGACCGCGATGCCAAGCTGTTCGACCAGCATGACGACCATGTTCACCTGCTCATCGGAAAGCGAGCGGTTGAACCGGCGGCGGCCCAGCAGCACCAGGCCGGTCATCCGCGGATGATCGAGCACCACCGCCAACTGCGAGTCCGCCTTGCGCAGGGCGTCATCAATCAGCCCGACGGGCGCATCGTGCAGACGGCAGGCCCGCAACTGCTGGGAGCGCAAAGCCTGATGCAGCGCCGTTGCATCGTCATGACTGAGGCGCGGCGCGGCGGTGGTGATCGCCTGGCCTCGGGCGTCCAGAATCCAGAGCGTGACGTGTTCGAGTTGCAGCGTGTTGCGGAGGGCGTCCTCGAACCATGCGAGCAGTTGCCGGGGCGACTGGCCGGTGATGGCCGCCATTTCCAGCGACATGGTTCGCGTGTTCTGCCTGAGCGTGGTGACACGTTCGCCCATGAGGTAGCGCAGGGCCTCGGCGGTCCGCTGGCGCAGGGGGCGATACGCCAGCACGAGGCAGATGAGGATGGCCGCCTCGACGAAGGCGAAGTCGAAGCTGTGCCGATCATCCCACTGGGTGAGGAAATCGCGCAGCAGAAATCGGTGGGCGACGACGATGCCGATGACGATGACGCCATAGACGATGGTGCGTTCGAGCACGAGCTGCATGAAGTTGTAGCGCAGGATGAAGTAGGCGAAGAGCACGATCAGCAGCAGGGGGGAAAGCAGCAGCGCCAGCTGCCAGCGGGCGGCGGCGGCGGGCCAGGCGGGCATGGCGATGAGGACCGCGAACAGATGAAGGGCGGTCAGCAGCAGCAGGCCGACGATCAGCAGCGAGAAGAAGGGGCCGCCGCCGGGCAGATCGATGCGGTTTCGCAGGCGATGAAAGCCGACGGCGGCGTAAAGGTTGACGCATGTGAGCCAGATCACATAAGGGAGCACGAGCGGCTTGAGCAGCGTGAGAATGGCGCCGCGCGGGTCGGCGGCGAGCATGAAGGCGATGGGGATCAGCGCCAATAGCGGCGCATAGGGCAGCGCGTATCGCGGGTCGATGGCGGTCCTGGCCGCGAGGCCCACTTCGCGCAGGCGCACCACGGCATGGAGCATGGCGCCGGGCATGATCAGCAGCCCCGCCGCCATGGCGAACATGGTCAGCCAGTGTACCGCCGACGCCATGCGGCCCGGCGTCTCCTCAATCAGCGTGTGAACGAACGCCCCCGTGTGGTAAAGCCACGCCCCCGCCATCAGCAGCACCACAGGCAGCACGACACGCCGCCAGTTGCGCCGCTCCAGCAGCGCCAGCAGCATCGCGGTGTCGATGACCGACGCGGCGCCGATGCAGAGAAGTTGCACATCGCGGAAGGGAAGCATTCAGGCGCAAGCATACATGGGGTCACGGAAGAAGTGAGCGTCGGGTGGCTGAGGCTTTGCAAGGGGAGCCGAAAGAGCCGGGGGAGCCAAAAGAGCCGGAGGAGCTGGGGCTGAGGCTTCCCCAGCTCTTTTGGCTCCCCTGGCTCCCCCGGCTCCCCCGGCTCTTTCGGCTCTTGACGATCGCCTTGGATGCGAAGCTACGAACGGCGGGGATTGGTTCGGCCGACCAGCCGAAGGCGATCGCGGAACGCATTGAGCAATCGGCTTTGGAAGCGGTAGGGATTCCAGACAACGCCCACTTTGCGGGTCGGTTTTCGCCCGGCCAGCGATCGATAAACCCGGCGATCGCTCTGATCCACCTTCCGCGCCATCGCCGGAATCATCGACACGCCATGAGACAGCGACACCAGTTCCTGCACCATCGTCAACTGGCTGGTCCGCTCGACCACCACCGGATGAAACGAGCGTTGCCGGCAGAACGAGACGATGTTGTCCGAAAGACAGTGGGCTTCATCGAGCAGCACGAACGGGCAAGGCTCCACATCGCTGAGCCTGATGCTCTCCTTCCCGACCAGCGGATGATGCGGAGGCAGAACCAGCAGCAACTCCTCCTCGAACAGTTCCTCAAACTCCAGATACTTTGCGGGGACCGGCAGCGCGACAATCGCCAGATCGACCTCGCCCTGCGTGCAGCTCTTGAGCAGCGCATCGGTCGTGTTTTCATGCACGAGCAGCGTCGCCTTGGGAAACGCATCCGAGAACTGCTGGAGAATCTTCGGAAGGAAGTAGGGGGCGATGGTCGGGATCGCCCCCACCCTGACGCGGCCGCTTTCGCCATCGTCCGTGATCTCGGCCTTGGCGTCTTCGAGAATGGTCAGCGCCTGCCGGACCCGCGACTGCAACAGCTTCCCGGCTTCGGTGAGACAGACCGAGCGCGTCTTGCGCTCGAACACCGGCTGGCCCAGTTCATCCTCCAGCTTCTGAATCGAACGGCTCAGCGCCGGCTGCGAAACCGCCAGGTCCTCTCCGGCATGGGTGAAGTTGCCTCGCTCGGCAACCTTCAGGAAATATCGCAACTGGTCGAGTTCCATCGATCATTCCCTTCCGTTGGGAAGCTCCAAATGACAAGGCTCAAGTTCCAAACAAGTTCCAAAATGCGGAAACGGAAAAAACAAGGAATTGGGATCGCGAATGATTTCCGCCTTTTTCCTCCGGAATTGGAGCTTGTTTGAGATTTGGTGATTGCGATTTGTGATTTCAGATCGCACATCAACCAGAAATCAAACGGCCCTGACGCCATGTCAACCCATGCACGCAGTGCATGGATGATAGCACCAATATGTATTGGATGAATCGCGCCGAAACATCTATGCTCTGTTCCAAAGGCGGGGCGCCGCCGCGTTCCGACGGTCCATACACAAGCCTTTTTCAGAGGAAAAACCATGAACAGGTCCGCTCATCTCATTCGTTTGACGACCGGCGGCGCGATGCTGCTGATCTGCATCGCGGCGTTCGGATGCGCCAATCATTCACCCACCGCCAAATCACAAGGAGGCTCCATGGAACCCGACAGCAAATGTCCGATCACCGGAATGGGCTCAGGCCGCCGGCACACCACCGCCGGCGCGCTTTCCAATCGCGACTGGTGGCCCAACCAGCTCAACCTGAACATCCTTCACCAGAACTCGGCCAAGAGCAATCCGATGGGCGAGGACTTCGACTACGCCCGGGAGTTCCAGAAGCTCGACCTGGCCGCCCTCAAGTCGGAAATCCGCCAGCTCATGACCACCTCGCAGGACTGGTGGCCGGCCGACTACGGTCACTACGGCCCGCTGTTCATCCGCATGGCCTGGCACAGCGCCGGGACCTATCGCGTGTCCGATGGCCGCGGCGGCGCTTCCTACGGCACGCAACGCTTCGCACCCCTCAACAGTTGGCCCGACAACGCCAACCTCGACAAGGCCCGTCGCCTGCTCTGGCCCATCAAGCAGAAATATGGCCAGAGCATTTCGTGGGCTGACCTGATGGTCCTCACCGGCAACGTCGCCCTCGAATCGATGGGGTTCAAGACCTTCGGATTCGCCGGCGGCCGCGCCGATGTGTGGGAGCCGCAGGAGGACATTTACTGGGGACCCGAGAGCCAGTGGCTGGGCGACAAGCGCTACAGCGGCGAGAGGAACCTGGAGAATCCGCTCGCCGCCGTGCAGATGGGGCTGATCTATGTCAATCCCGAAGGACCCAACGGCAAGCCCGATCCGGTCGCCGCCGCCAGGGACATCCGCG
>CAZYPK010000033.1:0-38123 GCA_964649195.1 uncultured Phycisphaeraceae bacterium | reverse complement strand
CTCGGCGGGAGCCTCGCCCTCCCGAAGCCTCGCCCTCCCGGAGCCTCGCCCTCCCAGTGGGAGCCTCGCTCTCCCGAAGCCTCGCCCTCCCATATGCTTTTACCTTGGGGTGCCGCCCACTTGCGGCAATCACTCCGCCACCGGCAGTTCAAAACACGCCGCCTCGCGGTCGTTTCGCACCAGCAGTAATCGACCGGCCAGGGCGGGGCTGTTCCACGTCTTGTCATCCAAGGCGCGGAAGCGGGAGAGCTCGCGGAATTCGTTCGGCGTTGCCTCCACAAGAATCACATCACCCGATTCCGCCGTGATCAGCAGCAGATCATCGACCAGCAGCAACTGGCCGTGGCCGACGCGCTGGCCGCGCCAGGCTCGTGATCCATCATCGACGCGCAGGCAGGTGAGCGTGCCATCGTTGAGGCCATAGACGTGGCCGTCGCGCCGGACCATGTTGGCGAACTTGGACTTGAGGTGAATGTTTTTCCAGATCGTGCGGGTGGCGATGGCGCCGTCGGCTTGCGCTTCGAGTTCGAAGCACTGGCTGCCGGTGCCGTATCCGCTGGAGATGAGCAGGCGGTTGTCGCTGATCCGCAAGGCCTGGGCGACTTTCGGATGGGCGCCGGGCGTGGGATGGGACCAGAGCACTTTGCCGTCGGCAGGATCGTGGCCGGTGATGGTCATGTTGTTCTGAATGATCAGTTGCCTTTGGCCCAGCAAGGTGAAGATGACGGGTGATGCGTAATTGGCGGCTTCGTCACCGGCGGACCAGAGGCGGTTGCCGGTGGCCAGATCGTAGGCGGTGACGCTGCCGCGCCGGCCGCCGGCATTGACGATGACGCGATCGCCATCGACCAGCGGCGAACCGGCCATGCCCCATTCGAGCATCGTCGCATCGTTGTCGGCGATGACATCGACGGACCAGTGAAGATCGCCGCTGATCAGATCGAGACAGTTGAGAATGCCCGTGGCGCCGAGGGTGATGACGCGATCGCCGGCGATGGTGGGCGTGGCGCGCGGGCCGATGCCTGCGATGGTCGTGTCATAGCGGGCGGGGTCGCTGTGACTCCAGAGCGGTTTGCCGGTGGCGAGGTCGTAGCAGACGACCAGTTCGTTGTTGCCGCGCTGCTCCTGGGTGATGGCGCGGCCACCGGCGACGCTGAAGGCGGACCACGCCGAACCGATCTCCCGCTTCCATCGCAGCACAGGCGGCTTGATCGACCAGTCACGATCGAGGCGAGGCGTGCCGAGGATGCCGTTGCGATCCGGGCCGAGAAACTGGGGAAAGTCCGCCGCCCCGTGGCCCATTGGCAAGACATGCCCGCCGCCGTTCCGGGAGATGCCATGCAAAAACGCAGGCTCATTCTCCTTCACCACCACGGGCTTGACCGTTTGGGTCGCATGTCCCCACCATCGCGGTCGAATGATCGGCACCAGGTCGCCATCGACGCCTTCAATCCTGTAAAGACCTGCCGCGAGGATCACCGCCGCCAGGCTGCCGATGGCAAAAGTCCTGCGAACGCGACGACTCAGCGGCGCGAGGAACACCATCCAGAAAAACAGGAGCAGCAAAGGGATCGCGACAGCGACAAAGGTTTGCAGATTCCGCCGCTGCTCGCTGCCTGCCTCGCGGTCGGCCCAGATCAAAGCGATGGCCGCGCCGCCGCCCAGCGCCGGCAGCAGCGGCACCCAAAGCCGGCTCAGCGGACTGATGCGCTTCCCGTCGCGCTTGCCCCATGAAGCATCACGATCGCCCATGCGGGCATCATAGGCAGCCCAACAAAAAACCCCGCATTGCTGCGGGGCTTTTCAACCAAGTGGAGGTGAGGGGGCTCGAACCCCTGACCTCATCCATGCCATGGATGCGCTCTCCCAACTGAGCTACACCCCCTTGGGTCCAATCAGGCCCGGCATTCTAAGGTCGGTTCCACAGACTTTCAAGTTGAGGAAAAATCTTTAGCCGTTCGCCTTGGCGAACGAACGGGCGGCAAGGCGGTTGGCCTTCCGAAATAACCATTCAGCAATAAGCATTAAGTAATAAGTAATCGCCTTTTTCGCCTTTCCCGCCTTTTCCCGCCCGGTTGCTAGACTACGCTCATGCCGATTCGCAAGCTTTCTCCGCTGCTCATCAACCAGATCGCCGCCGGCGAGGTCATCGAACGGCCGGCCAGCGTCGTCAAGGAACTGGTGGAAAACAGTCTCGATGCCGGCGCCACGCGGATCGATGTCGTCGTCGAAGATGGCGGCCTCCAACTCATCCGCATCAGCGACAACGGCGGCGGCATCGCCCCCGATGAACTGCCCCTGGCCATCGCCCCCCATGCCACCAGCAAGCTTCAGACCAGCGAGCAACTGGCCGCCATCACCACGCTGGGGTTCCGCGGCGAGGCCCTGGCCTCCATCGCCAGCGTCTCGCGCAGCCGCATCTTCAGCAGAGCGACGATCGAAGGCCGGCTGGCCGAGGCCGGGGCGGCCATCGAAGTGACCGGCGATCAGGTCGGCCAGGTGATGCCCGCCGCCGGCGCGCCGGGAACGGTCATCGAGATTCGCGATCTCTTTTTCAACACGCCCGCCCGTCGCAAGTTCATGCGGACCGCTTCGACCGAGTTCGGCCAGGTGACCGAAACCATCACCCGCATGGCGATGGTGCATCACCATGCCTCGTTCACCCTGATGCACGGCTCGCGCAAGACGCTGGATGTGGCCGCGACCACTTCCCGCCGCCAGCGATGCGTTGACCTGCTGGGCAAGGAGCTTGATGAGGCGCTGCTGGAGTTCAGGGCGGTTTCGGACTTGGGATTCGGGATTTCGGATTTGCAGCCGGCGGCGGTCGGCGATCAGCCGCCGTCCGACATTCGGAAGAAAAGCAACTCGGCGGTCTGGGGCCTGGCCGGTCTTCCCGCCATTGCCCGGGCCACGGCGAAGTTTCAATACCTCTGCGTCAACGGCCGGTTCATCCGCGATCGCAACATCGCGCACGCCGTCAAGGAAGCCTACCGCGGCCTGGTGCCTCCCGATCGGCAGCCGGTGGCGGTGGTGTTCCTGGACATGGATCCGTCGCTGGTGGATGTGAACGTACACCCGACCAAGGCCGAGGTGCGATTCCGCGAACCCAGCCGTGTGCATGGCCAGGTGCTTAGCGCGATTCGCAGCCGGCTGCTGGGCGCGGACCTCACGCCCACGGCCTCGGTCGCCTACGCCGGCAGCCGCCTGGCCACGGTCGAAGCCGGTGAAGCCGGTGAATCATCCCGGCCTGCATCTCCCGCTCTTTTCGCCTCGGGCATCGGGGCGTCGCCGGCTGCGCCGCCGCGCTTTGCGGATCTGCGCGACCATCGCGATGAATCGATGAATGAAGCCGCCGATCCCCGCGCCGTCACCCGCGAAGCCGGGGTCAACGCCTTCGTCGATTACTTCCGGCAGATGGCCCCCGTGCAGCGCGGCTTCGCCTACCAGCAGGTCCGCGAAGCCATCGCCCAGGTCGATCCGCAGATGCTGCGCGATGAACCGCCGATCGCGCCCCCGGTTTCCCCGGATTCCCCGGTTTCCGCGGCGACTGATGAGAACAGCGGTACCGTGCCTGCCGCGCTGCGCCAACTGGGCGTGCTTCAGGTACACAAGAGCTATCTCGTCACCGAGGATGATCATGGCATTCTCATCATCGATCAGCACGCCCTGCACGAGCGGGTGATGTTCGAGCAGCTTCGCCGGCGCGTGCTTGCGCATCCGCTGGAGAGTCAGCGATTGCTCATGCCCGCGGTCTTTGCCGCCGGCACGCAGAGGCAGGCCCTGCTCGAATCGCTGGCGCCGCTGCTGGAGAAGATCGGCATCGAGGCCCAGCCGATGGGGCCTGAAACGGTGGCGGTCCATGCCTTCCCGACTTTTCTGTTCGACCGCAAGGTGGAGCCGATCGAGTTCATGACGGAACTGCTCGATCAGGCCCAGGAGGAAAAACTCGACGCCTCCAATCCCACTTCGCTCGAAGCCGCGCTGCACGAAGTGCTCGACATGATGGCCTGCAAGGCGGCGGTGAAAGCGGGGGACAGACTCACCACCCAGGAACTGGCCTCGCTGCTCTCCCAGCGCGACGAGATCGAACGCGCCAGCAACTGTCCGCACGGCAGGCCGACCACCATCCGCCTGACCCTGCGCGAACTGGAAAAACAATTCAAGCGGTCGTGAGTTTCGATTCGGAGATTCCCGAACAACCTCACGTCCAAGCCGCTTGCGGCGTGGCAATCCCTGGTTCGGCGGTCAAAGGTCGTAGCAAGGCGCGCCGGGCCGCACGCGATCGATCCGTTTCATGCCGGACCCCCTTTGCAAGATTTGCCCAATCCGATCGAAAATCCAACATGCAACAAAAGGCTTGTCCAGCGTGATTTGGTGATACGATGTTGTATGACATGCGGGCTGCGTTGGCTTGCGAGTTTGCAATCTAAACAGAGTTATCCGCCAAACAATGGACTGCCTCAATGGACGTTGAACGCTTTTGGGAATTGAACGCGGGGCTTGACCCCGAAAGTGCCGAGGAGCAACTTCGAGTTCGCCTGTCGGCACTCGACCCCGAAGAGATTGTGTCCTATCAGGAGCACTTCGATCGTGCTTTTGCCTTGGCTTACCAATGGAACCTGTGGGCGGCAGCGTACATCATTGACGGCGGTTGCTCAGACGACGGATTTATGGACTTTAGATATGGACTCATCTCGCGTGGCCGTTCAATATTTGAAGCGGCGATCGCCGATCCGGATTCGCTTGTAACCATTGCAGAGGATCCGGCTGCCGGCTTCATACCCAACGAGGGTTTTGGGTATGTCGCGAGACAGGTCTATGAGTCAAAGACAAATCAGGACATGCCGAACAATGATGTTGTACATCCCGCCGATCCGAGCGGCAAGGATTGGGACTTCGATGATGAGCAACTGTGTGAACAGACTCTTCCGAAACTTTGGGCCAAGTTTGGATCGTAGATGGCGGATAACCAACCGCAGTGGACGAGCATCGCGTGCGTTGAAAATTGTCATCGGGCCTCGTGCGTCCCCCGGAACCTGCCCCGCACGCGGCTCGCCCCTGAGCGGCAGAGTCAGCCTCAAAGACCACATGGCCGAACTGACCGAAGCGGACATGATCTGGAATCGGGCTTGCGGCGAAGACCCGCTTCGAGCTTTGCCTGGGGATCGCGCTCTTGCGGACCTGCTTTACGCACACGGTCTCGCGATGAATGGCGGAGTGCTTCACGCGGTGGAATGCATGACGGTCGAGGAGTTGTCCGACGCGGAAGCCGGATGCCGATTCTTCGGGCTTGATGGCGTTGCTTCGCTGCTGTCTCGCGCGCGGCGAATCTTCGACGCAGGGGACGACCTTGGGAGCCATGAGCAGAAATTGGATGGCGAGTATGCTCACATGATCCCGTCAGATGGTTCGCTTGTCGATCGTTTTGAAGAGCGATTGAAGTCCAGCTCGTCGGACTTTGCACCGCTTCGGGCAAAGGACGTGGGCTGAGGCTGACAAAGCGTTGCACCTGACAGCGGCGGCATGACGGCGGGTGGCTGGGGCTGAAGGCTCTGCGCAAGCCCCGGCTGATCGCGCGGCAGGCGTGTGATTGCGGTCAAAGATGGTTTGTCACACAACAAGGCACACCAGGCCGGGGCTTACGCAAAGCCTACAGCCCCAGCCACCCGCCGCGCGCCTTGCCGCGTCATCCGATCTTCGCGGTCGTCATTGTGAACTGGTTCTGCGGCGACTCGTTTCGTTTTTTCAGCAGGGGGGAGTAGTCGTAGCTCTGCACGGTCGTGCCGTCGGGCTTGAATTCGAGCAGGCGGAGCCAGCCGTCGCCGCCGTTGGGTTTCATCTGGAAGTTGACGAGCAGTTGCGGCACATCGCGGCCGGCGGGGGTCGCGGTGGTGACGCGGCCCAGTCCGTCGCCGAGCACATGGCCGTTGAGGGTGAGGATGAAGTTTTCGTGTTTGCCGAGCAGGTTGTCCCACACTTCCTCGCCGTCGTTCACATCGTCGTCGGTCGCCTTGGCGACGCCGTAGGCATGGGGGTTCCAGTTCTGTTTGGGGCCGTATTTCTTCCAGTTGTAGCGCGTCTCATCAAAGTAGATGTGGGCGTGGCTGATGTAGATCGCTTCGCGGTCCTTGTGTTTGGCGGCGACCTCGTTGGCCCAGCGCAGCACATCGCGGCGCGGGCCGAACTCCAGGGCGATGACGAGGAAGCCGCGCTTGCCCGCGGAGAACAGGTGATAGCTGTTTTCCATGCGGTCGGGTTCCTTGTCGTAGGTGCCGCCGAAGGTGGGCAGGTCGCGGTATTTCTTGACGGGCAGGTAATCGTTGAGCCGGGTGGTGCGGTCGGTGCAACGGCCGCCTTCGCTGTAATCGTGGTTGCCGGGCACGAAGAAACAAGGCACCTGATCGTCGAGCACGTTGATCGCGCGGGCCGCGTTCTCCCATTGCCCCGGCGTGTTGTGGTTGGTGATGTCGCCCAGATGCAGCACGCAGGCGATGTTGCGGGCTTTTTTCTGCTCGACGATCCACTTCGTCTGCGCGACGAAACTGTCGGGAAACCTCTGGCTGTAATTCTGCGTGTCCGGCAGCACGGCGATGGTGAACGACTTCTCCCCCGGCAAAGGCGGCTCGCCATCCACCAGCTTGGCGTCATCGTAAGGCGCAGCCTCAAGCGATGAACACAACGAAGAGAAGGCGGGGGCAAACGCCAGGGCGGCGCCGGTTTTGAGAACATTGCGTCGGGAAATGGCGGTCATGAAAAGGTCTCCTTGGCTTGGGTTTTCCCGGAAGTGGCTGTTGCGGAATGATCGTAGCATATGAATTTGCATTTCGTGTGAGGATGGCCGGCCCACACAGAACGATCACTTCTCCAACGCCGCTTCACGACAGCAGCATCTCCAGCTCCTCGCGGCCCATGCGGCTGATGAGGCTGTTGTCTTCGTTGATGATCGCATCCGCCAGTTCGCGTTTGTTGCTTTGCAGTTCGAGGACCTTTTCCTCGACCGTGTCACGGGCGATGAGGCGGAAGGCGAAGACCTGCCTCGTCTGCCCGATACGATGGGCGCGGTCGATGGCCTGGGCCTCCACGGCGGGATTCCACCAGGGATCGAGCAGGAACACATGCTCGGCGGCGGTCAGATTCAAGCCCACGCCGCCGGCCTTGAGGCTGATCAGGAACAGCGGGCAGTTCGGATCGTTCTGGAAACGATCGACGCGGGCCTGCCGGTCCTTGGTCTGCCCATCGAGATATTCGTAGGTGATCTTCGACGCATCGAGCCGCGTGCGGACGATCGCCAGCAGGCTGGTGAACTGCGAGAAGACCAGCACCTTGTGCCCCTCGGCGATCAGTTCCTCCAACCGGGGCATCAGGGCGTCGAGCTTGGCGCCGGAGTCCTTGCGGAGCTTGTCATCGATCAGTCCGGGATGGCAGGCCGCCTGCCTCAGACGAAGCAGGGCTTCGAGCACGTGCATCTTCGATTTGGCCAGGCCGTTCTTTTCGATCCTGCCCAGCAGCGATTTTCGGTAGTGTTCGCGGAGCTGGTTGTAGAGTTTCCGCTGTTTGGGTTCGAGTTCACAATAGAGGGTCTGTTCGACCTTTGCGGGCAGGTCGCGGGCGACCTGTTCCTTCTTTCGACGAAGGATGAAGGGTCGCAGGGCTTTGGCCAGGAGCCGGCGGGCGTCGTCGCTTTCGCCGTTGTTGTCGCCTCCCAGGCGTTTGAAGACATTGGCGCCGCCGAGCATGCCGGGGTTGAGGAATTCGAAGAGGCTCCAGAGATCGGAAAGGCGGTTCTCGACCGGGGTGCCGGTGAGCACCAGGCGGTGATCGCCTTGAAGCAGCCGCACGGCTTTTGCGTTGGCGGTCGAGGCGTTCTTGATGGCCTGGGCCTCGTCGAGAATGACGTAATCGAATCGCACATCCTTGAGCTTGGCGGCATCGCTGCGCAGGGTGCCATAGGTGGTGAGGATGAGGTCGTACTCGTTGAGGACCGGGGTGTGGTCATCCTCGCCCCGGCAGATGCGGTCGATGCCGGTGTGATCCAAGAGCCGCAACTGGGGGGTGAATTTCGCGGCCTCCTTCCGCCAGTTAAACACGAGCGAGCGTGGCAGCACGATGATCGAAGGCCGGGGCGAGACGGAGGCGAGCGGTCCTTCCATCGCGGCAGCGGCGGAGGCTTTATCGGTCGGGTCGGCCTGCATGGATCGGTCGTTCTGTTTTTCGATTCGCCGGGCATCGAGCATGGCCAGAACCTGAATGGTCTTGCCCAGTCCCATGTCATCGGCGAGGCAGCCGCCGAAGCGGAACTCGCGGAGGAACTGAAGCCAGCCGAGTCCTTCGCGCTGGTAGGGGCGAAGCTCGCCGCCAAAGCCGCGGGGGGCGTCGGCGGGACGGATGCCCTCGAACCGCCGGAGCCGATCGCGGGTCTGCTGGAAGAGTTCATCGCAGGTCGCTTCAGGCATCGAGGCCAGCAAGGCGTCGAGCAGGGCGACCTGTGTGCGGCTGAAGCGGATGTGGTCCTTTTCCTCCGTGCCCAGCGCCGCCAGCGTGCCATATTTCGCCAGCCATTCCTGGGGCAGCATGCCCAGCGTGCCATCGCCCAGAACGATGGTGTTCTCCCCGCGTCCGAGGGCGGCAAGAAGCTGAGGCAGCTCGACGTGCTGATCATCGAACATGGCCTGGCCGTCGAGCTCGAACCAGTCGATGCCGCTGCTGACCTTGATGTTGATCGCTCCGGCGCTGCGATAGGCCTTGCCTTCGGCCTCGACACGCCAGCCCGCGGCGATGAGCATGGGCAGGGCGGCGTGAAGTTTGCGAATCTTCACATCCATGTCCCTGTCCTGCCTGCCCTGGTTGCGATCGTAGCTCGAAAGCACGCGAAAGCCGTTGGACAGCAGTTGTTCGACCGCCGCACTCTCGGCCTGGCGGTCGCGCCGCAGCAGCCTTCGCCCCGTGGCGCTCATCAAGCCATCGCCTTCGTGACTCATGGGGATGGACTGATCTTCGTAGTCGAAGCGGAGCGATGCGTCCATGGAATCCGGCTCCCGGCCGCCAAAGGACTTCTGCCTGGACAGTTGCAGCATCGGACGCGGTGGGCAGACGACCTCCTCCACCTGCAACTGCTCAGGCAACCGCACCGGCACCTGCATGGGCATCGTCAGCAGCGTTCGCACCAGTTGATCGCCATCGGCGCGGGGCACGGAGATATGGCCATGCTGCCGCAGCAGGACGATCCACTGGAAGTCGCCTCCATCGTCGAATCGGGTGGCCGTGTCACCGACGAACATCACCCCGCTTTTGAGCAGCCGTCTGGGTTGGTGGATGGACATCGATTCATCGTGGCGACGCAGGACGCCGGTCACGGTGAAGTCGCCTGTGTCGGTGGGGGAGACTTCGAGTTGCAGTTTCCACGGCGGGCCATCATCCCAGGTCAGGCGAATCAACTCCGCATCGGGCATTTCGGTGAGGCGAAGCCAGCAACGGCGGGTGGCGCAGAGCTGTGGGATGATGAACTCATGGCACGCCTCCCGCAGGGGAATCGGCGATGACGATGACAACGATCCGAAGGTGTAATACGGATTGTCGCGGGAACCCCCCAGCGCCTGCAACGCCTCCAGCGCCCGACGGTCGCGCGGATCGGGGGCGGAAGTGATTTCATGGTCATGGAACCTGCAATCGCGCGGCTTTGACCAATCGCCGTTTATTTTGCGTTCCTGGGTGGCCAGTTCAACGCTGAGCGCCTGCCCGCGCTGGGGGCGGGAGAGGTCGAGGATGTAGATCGCCTGCCTGCCGTTGGTCCAGACCCCTTCATGGTGGGTGCGGGATCGCCGGCCTGACATGATGGTGTCGATGGCCGCCTTCCACGGCGCAACCTTGGGAGCGGCCGGTGGCGGCAGGCTCCTGGCGCCGCTGGCCGCCGATTTCTTCATGAAGGGCAGGAGTCGGGCCAGAACATCGGAGCCTCCCATGATGTTGATTCGGTCGCCGTTGCCCAGATCGATCATCATGCCTGGTGATGGCGGGTCCGTTCCGTCATCTTCCTCGTCCCATTCATCCTCGTCGTATCCTTCGTATCCTTCGTCTTCGTCGTCTTCGTCGTCTTCGTCGAGAGGCTCGAAGTCAGGCAGCAGATTCGTGCAGCGATTGGCGACGACCGCGGAGAGCGCCCCCTCCTTTTCCGCGGTCAGCAGCACGGTCCACAGATGCTTGCAGGGGCTGTTTTCAAATGCAGGGCAGGTGCAGTGGCAGCGGAGCGCATCGCCTTGACTCTCATACGCGAAAGTCACGGCATAAACGTCGTCATCGCCGGCGACCGTGGCGACGGCCTCATGGGTCCCGCCTTGAAATTGATTCACCGCGCCGCCGCGGAAATAACCGAGGCCCTTGGACCGGGTCTTCTCGAAGAACGCATGTTTGAAAAGTTCAGTCAGCGAGGTGGTGACAGTCCGTGTCATTGGGTTTTCCTTGTCTTGAAGACGATGACAAAGATAACACATTCATCGCGCCGACCGAAATGGGAAATGGCGACGGTCAGGGCCAGGGGGTGGCAAAATGCCCCGGCGCATTTCAGTGTTGGCGTTACAATGTGTCAAGCATCTCGCGCGAATAATGCACCGCTCATACGCATGACCTCGCCGGGCCGGGTTGAATTGCGTTACGCTGTGATGCTTCCCGGCGCCTGAAAAAAACACCGCGACAACCTCCAACGATTGCAAAGGATTGAATCATGATCAACGTCGGCGTCATCGGACTGGGCATGATGGGCCTGACCCATCTCGATGCCTATGCGAAGCGAAACGATGTGAAAGTCGTCGCCATCAGCGATCGCGATCCCAACCGTCTTTCGGGCAAGGTGAAGGCGCAAGGCAATGTCGAAGGCCAGGCCCAGGGCGGCTTCGACTTCAGTCAGCCTCGCAAGTACGAGGAAGGCGGCGACCTGATCAAGGATGAGGAGGTCGATGTCGTCGATATCTGCCTGCCCACGCATCTGCATGTCGATTATGCCCGGGCGGCGATGAAGGCGGGCAAGCATGTGATCGTCGAAAAGCCGCTGGCCCGCACGGCGGAGGATGCGGCCAAACTCGCCGCCGCCGCCAAGCGTGCCAAGGGCGTGACCATGTGCGCCATGTGCATGCGCTTCTGGCCCGGCTGGAGCTGGCTCAAGCAGGCGATCGATGAACGAACCTATGGCCGCGTTTACTCGGCCCAGTTCCGCCGCGTCGCCAGCCATCCCGGTGGCGGCTTCTATTCCAACGGTGAACTCTCCGGCGGGGCGATTCTCGATCTGCACATCCACGACACCGATTTCGTCCACTTCCTCTTCGGCATCCCCAGGTCCGTCACCAGCGTCGGTTACTCGAAGATCACCACCGCGGTCGATCACCTGGTCACGCAGTATCACTACGAGGATGTGCCGCTGGTCGTTGCCGAGGGCGGCTGGGCGATGGCGGACAAGTTCACCTTCAGGATGGCCTACACGATCAACTTCGAGCGGGCCACCGCGGTCTATGAGATGGGCGACAAGCCGCTCACCATTTACGAATACGGCAAGGAACCGCGCGCGGTCGATCTCGATCCGCGCATGGGGTACGACATCGAGATCGATTATTTCCTCGACTGCATCAAGAAAGGCGTCAAGCCCAAAACCGTGACACTCACCGATGCCGCCAACACCATCGCCATCATTGAAGCGGAAGAGAAGAGTGTCCGCACCGGCAAGTCGGTGAAGGTGAAAATCTGAGTTTCGCTTAAGTCCCCCCGGAGATTGAGAATTGGGGGTGGCTGGGGCTGAGGCTCTGCGAAGCCCCGGCTCCCCCGGCTCCCTTGGTTCATCTTGCCGGGGCTTCGCAGAGCCTCAGCCCCAGCCACCCAAAAAATTCTCATCACCCAATGTTCTCATCATGGCAACCCCGGCGCCTGCCTTCTCTCCTGCACCACCTGCGGCCAGATGCGTTCGAAATCCCTGACCAGTTTGACGAAGGCCTCCCGTTCATTCTGCTGCCGGGATGCATCCACCGCATCGCTGCTGGTCCATGAGTTGGCCAGCGGTTTGCGTTGGGATGTCGTCTCCCCCGTGGCGTAGATGTATCCCGATCGCACATCCATGAGCAGTGATGAGGCGGTGGTCGTCACCGTGGCGACCTTGGTGGGAAACAGGCCCAGCGTTACCACCGACAAGGGGCGCATGCCATCATCAACATGAAAACCGGTGTCGAATGTGTAGAGCAAAATCATGTCGGCGCCGAGCGTGGCGGCGGCCTTGCGAAGTTCCACATCAGTGCGAAGATTGGATTTTCCGATGATCAGCCGATTCAGCGGAACGATGCCCGCGATCTCCGGCAACGCGGCGATCCGCTTGAAATCGTCATCCTTCTCCACCTCGCGCACGGTCACGATGGAATAACTGCCCGAGCCGTTGGCGCGCACGCCATGCGATGCGTACCCGGAATCCTGCACCCGTATGGTGGCGATGCGGGCGGGCAGCGGCGATTCGGGCCTGCGCTGAAACGCGGGGCGGGTCTCGCCATCGGCGAAAAGCGAAAGGTCGGCGGCGCCTCCGGGCACCGCGTAGCTGGAGCATCCGGCGATGCCCGTCATGAAAATCCATGCAATGATCAGCGTGCCAGGCGTGCGGTGATGAATCATGCGAGTCTCCGTAAAAGGATGGTGCGTTGCACATGAAGCGGATCACCGGCCCGAAAGGTTCATTGCCGGGTCGTCAATTCATCACCGTCCGCTATCATCACGGCATGGATTCACTGCTCACGATCCGCGATCTGCGAAAGTCGTTCCTCGCACCCGATGGCCGCGAGCTGCCGGTGATTGATGTTCCCGCCTTCACCATGCACGACGGCCAGGCCGTCGCTTTGCGCGGCGAAAGCGGTTCGGGCAAGACCACGCTGCTTCACCTGATCGCCGGCATCCTTCGCCCCGACAGCGGTGGCATCGAACTCGACGGCATCGACCTGGCCGCGCTCGGTGAATCACAGCGCGATCAGATTCGCGCCCGACACATCGGTTACATCTTCCAGACCTTCAACCTGCTGCAAGGGTATTCCGCATTGGAAAACATCGAAATGGCGATGCGGTTCGGCGGTTCGCTCAGTCGGGAGCGCGCCAAGTCGCTGCTCGAGCGCGTCGGCCTGGGCGACCGCATGCGCTACCGGCCGCGCCAGCTTTCGGTCGGCCAGCAGCAGCGCGTGGCGGTCGCCAGGGCCTTGGCGAACAAGCCGAAGCTGGTGCTCGCCGATGAGCCGACCGGGAATCTCGATTTTCGCAGGGCCGCCCAGTCGCTGGCGCTGATCCGTGAGGTGTGCCAGGAAAATGGAACGGCCTTGCTGCTGGTCAGCCATGATCAGAAAGTGCTCGATTCCTTCGAGACACAGCACGACCTGCGCGACATCAACCGCGCGATGGCTCCGCTTGTCGAAGCCTCCGCGGATGCGACGGCGCAGCCACGGGAGGTGGCCCAGTGATTTCACAGTTCTCCGCCATCTTCCTCATGGTCCGCCGCAGTCTGCGGCAGCATGCGCTGTCGTCACTGGTCACGATCATCTCCGTCGCCCTGGCGGCCGGCCTGCTCATGTCCGTCTTCAGCATCAAGCAGCAGACGCACAACGCCTTCACCAGCGGCGCGACCGGCTTCGATGCGGTGCTCGGCGCACGGGGCAGCCAGCTTCAGCTCGTGCTCAACAGCGTCTTTCACCTGGAAACCTCGCCCGGCAACATTCCCTACTCCAGCTACCTGGCCATCAAGCGCGATCCGCGCGTGCGATGGGCGATTCCTTACGCGGTCGGCGACAACTACAAAGGCTATCGCGTGGTCGGCACGACCGGGGAATTCTTCCGCGAATACACCTTCGGCCGGCAGCGGAAACTGGAGTTCGAGAACGATGGCCGCATGTTCCGCGAGGAGTACGGCGAAGCGGTCATCGGCAGCATGGTGGCGCAGAAGACCGATCTGAAATACGGCTCCACCTTCAACACCTACCACGGTCTGACTTACGACGCCTCCGCGCAGCACTCGACGGAGTTCGTCGTCACCGGCGTGCTCAAGCCGACGGGCACGCCGATCGATCGCGTCATCTGGATTCCGCTGGAAGGCTACTACCGCATGGCCGGCCACGAGCCGCGCGACAGGCGCACCGGCAGGATCATCGAGATCAAGCCCGGCGTCGCCATTCCCGATGAGTACAAGGAAGTCAGCGCCGTGATGCTCAAACTCCGCAGCGGCGGATCGGGCGCATCGCTCGATGTCGAGATGAATCGGCAGGGCACGATCCGAACCCTGGCGTGGCCCATCGGCAAGGTGATGGCGGATTTGTTCTACAAGATCGCGTGGGCGAACCAGGTGCTGGAGTTCGTGGCCTACCTCGTGGCGATCGTCGCCGGCGCCGCGATTCTGGCGAGCATCTACAACACGATGAACGAGCGCCGCCGGGAGTTTGCCATCCTGCGGGCGCTGGGGGCGAAGCGATCGGTGGTGTTCACCGCGATCGTCGCCGAGTCCGCCACGATTGCCGCGCTGGGATCGCTGCTGGGATATGTCGTCTATGCGGTGCTCCTCGGTGTGGCGGCAAGCATCGTGCGTGCCAAGGCGGGCGTCGTGCTCGATGTCACGGCTTACCACGATGCCTTGCGTCTGACCCCCGTCGGTATGACGCTGCTGGGCGCCCTGGTCGGCATCGTGCCCGCATGGAAAGCCTATGCGACCGATGTCGCAACCAATCTGCTGCCGACATCGTAGGAAGCTTTCAGCTTTCAGCTATCAGCCGTCAGCTTTCAGCCTTGAGTTTCACGCAAGGATTTTTGGGCATTATTTGGTTACAGGAAATTGGATTGCCATTGGAGTCATCGATATGAAAAACATCATCACGCTCATCGCGGGTTTCGTCGCTGTTGCCTTGCTTTCCGCCTGCGGCGGCGATCACAAGGATCATGCGCATAAGGATCACGATCACAAGGATCACGGTCATGATGATCATGGCCACGTTCACGAAGCGCCGCGCGGCGGCACGCTGGTCGAACTGGGCGATCACGAGGCGAATGTCGAGCTGGTCCTCGATGTGGATCGCAAGGTGTTCGCACTCTACGTGCTCGATGCCCATGCGGAGAATGCCGCGAAAATAGCGCAGCCGGAGGTTGAACTGGTGATCTTCGCATCGAAGGCCGCTGTGAAGGACAAGGGGCAGGAGGATTTCACGCTGAAGCTCACCGCCGTGGCCAATGAGAACACAGGAGAAAAGGTCGGGGACACTTCGCAGTTCGAGATCGGTGTGGATGACCTCAAGGGCTTGTCAGCATTCGACGGCATCATCAAAAGCATCACCGTCAAAGGCGCGACCTACAAGGATGTGAAGTTCAGCTTCAAGCCGACGGCGAAGAAATGATCGGCCGGGACGGATCAATCACCTGACGCCGGTGGTCGATAATGATCGCGGAGCATGTGATGCCGGAATCGACTCATACCCTCAGTGCCGCGCCTGTTGTCGCCTCTCCGCTGCGATGCGTGAGCATCGATGTGGAGGAATACTTTCACATCGAAGCCGCCTATGGCCGCATCGCGCGCGAGCAGTGGGACCGGTGGCCCAGCCGGGTGGAGCGGAATGTCGATCTGCTGCTGGAATTGTTCGAGCGTTGCCGGCAGCGGGGCACCTTTTTCATCCTCGGCCACGTGGCCCAACGTCATCCGGCCATGATCCGCCGCATCGCCGATGCGGGCCACGAGATCGCCAGTCATGGCACGATGCACGATCGGCTGCATCGTCTGAATGCCGATTCGTTCCGCGAAGATCTGCTCACCAGCAGGAAGCTGCTTGAGGATGGCGCCGGACGCCGGGTCATCGGGTATCGGGCGCCGACGTTCAGCGTGGTGCCTCAGACGGCGTGGGCGATTGATGTGCTGGCCGAGTGTGGCTTTGAATATGACGCCTCGATTTTTCCGGTGAAGCATCCGTGGTACGGCGTGCCCGGCGCGCCGGATCAGCCGTTCATCGTGGAAGGTCCCGGCGGTGCGCGCCTGCTCGAGGTGCCGCCGCTCACCTGGTCGCCCGGCGGTCTGCTCAAGCCCCTGGCCAAGAGTCGCGGCGGAAAGCTCCCGGTGGCGGGCGGGGGATACTTCCGTCTGCTGCCGCTGTGGTTCATGAAGCGCGGCCTGACGCAGGCTGATGAACAGGGGCGGCCGTCCATTCTCTACTTTCATCCGTGGGAGTTCGATCCGCAGATGCCGCGAATGCCGCTGAGTTTCACGGGCAGACTTCGCACCTATACGGGACTCAGGTCGGCATTGAGAAATCTCGAAGCCATCATGCGCAGACCCGGCAGGTGGGGCGCGATCGCCGATTCGCTTGATGAACTGCGGGCGATGGCGCAGCCAGTGCCGGTGTTCAAGCTTTGAGAAGTTTTGGGGTGAAAGGTTTTGGGTGGCTGGGGCTTCGCGGACTCAGCCCCAGCCACCCAGACGCGCACCACTCATGTCATCCAGTGGCCTATCATGTTGCAACTTCGTTCAAGAACCATTCCTCTCCACCTGCGAGGCTTCACATGTCCAGCGATCCGATCAAAGTTGCCGAGGCTGATCATCCCGTCCTTCCGGCAATCGCCGCGCGATTCAGTCCGTATGTCTTCGAACCCCGGACGATTGAAAAATCAAAACTGCTTGCATGTCTGGAAGCCGCTCGATGGGCCGCTTCGAGCTTCAACGAGCAGCCCTGGATTTTCATCCTGGCCATGCGTGAGGATGCGGCGGAGTTTGCCAAGGCGCTGGCCTGCCTCGGTGAGCCGAACCAGGTCTGGGCGAAGGATGCCGGGGCGTTGATGCTCACCGCGGTCTGCAAGACATTCACGCGCAACGGCACGCCCAATCGCGTCGCGGAGCACGACCTGGGCCAGGCCGCGGCGGGCCTCGCCATTCAGGCCGCGCAGGAAGGCTTGCAGGTCCACCAGATGGCGGGCGTGAACCTCACCGCCGTGCGGCAGGGCTACGCCATCCCGGCCACGCACGAGCCGATGACCGCCATCGCCATCGGCCACGCCGCCGACCCCGGCACGGCGGCCGACCAGGAACTGGCGTCGCGCGACACCGCCGCCCGCAGCCGCAAGCCGCTGAGCGAGTGGGTTTTCACCGGCACATGGAAGCAGCCCGCCAGGCAAGTCCTATAAAAGGATCGGATCAAGCTCACCGGATCAGGCCCTCCGCGCAACGGGTTGGATTCGTGGCGCTCCGGTGTCACGTCGCTCCTGTGATGCGCCGATAAATCCCGTGGATGGCTGTTTTCACCGCGAGGATTTGAGCATGCCGCACAGGGGATCGAAAGACAATTACGTGGACGCGCTGCGACTGTCCGAACGCGAGCAGGCCGACATCATCGCCCGGCTCGACGCGAAGGACGCCAACTTTCATGGCGACAATCGCCGCATCGGCACGCGCTTTCGTTATCACATGTCGCAGGGGTTGATCGTTGAAATCACCCACCCCGGCGGCACGACCACCTGTTATCTCGTCAGGCCGCGCGATCTGAGCACGCGAGGCATCAGCTTTCTGCACGGCGCCTTTGTCTATCCCAATTCTCCCTGCCGCCTTTTTCTTGAAACCATCGACGGCGCCGCGGCCACCATCTTCGGCCGCGTGATGCGCTGCCGGCACGTCAGCGGCAGGGCGCATGATGTCGGCATCCAGTTCGTCAAGCAGATTCGACTCGATGACTACGTGGTCGTGGACACCTCGTGCGGGCCATCGACCAGCACCGAGCTTCCGGCTCTGCAAGGCCAGGCGCTTTACATCGAAGACTCCATCGTCGATCGTGAACTCCTTCGATTCCATCTTCGCCATCAGGGGCTCGCGCTGACGGTTTGCCCCAGTCTGGAGGAAGGTGTGAAGCACCTGAAAAAGAAGCGGTTCGATGTGCTGCTCGTCGATGGCGATCTGCCCGAATTGACGCCCGCCAGGATCATCGAGTCCGTTCGGCTGGCCGGCCATGCCGGGCCGATCATCGTGGTGACGGGTGATGAGGCGACGGAAGCGATGAAGGGAGCCGGCAAGCTCCCGCAGGTGACGGTGCTGGTGAAGCCTTATCCGCTTGATGTCCTGATGAACGCGCTTTCGCAGGCGCTGAGCGGGGCACCGGTCATTGAGCCGCTGCTTAGCGCATTCTGGGCGAACCAGGAGATGCGGCCGCTCATCATGACCTTCGTCGATGACATGCGAACGAAACTGACGGAGATCGAAGCGCACGCAAAAGCCGGGACATTCGCCGTCGTGCAGCGCATGAGCCTGGAACTCAAGGGGGCGGCAGGCGGCTACGGCTTCGCGCCGATCCAGACGGCGGCGGACGAACTGCACGTGCTCAGCAAATCACAGGGGCAGGCGGAGGCCATCGGCGAACAGATCGCCGCCCTCATCCGCCTCGCCGAGGCGGCCCGGGCGGGTGTGACCTCCGCGGACAGGAGCGTTTAATTCTCCGCACCCACTTCGTCGGAAGTTCCAAGTGGCAAAATTCAAATTCCAAACAAGTTCCAAAGAACAAAAAAATGCAATCAAACAGAATCCGGATTCGGATCGGTTTTGCCCGGTTCGGCTCGCTTTCGAGTTTGTTTGAGATTTGGAGTTTGCGATTTGGAGCTTTTTTTCCGGTGATGCAACGGAGAATTAAACGGCCCTGCCTCCGCGGAGCAGGGCGGGTGATCGATTCGCGCCGGGCCTCTATAATCACGGGATGATCGAACGCGAAACGAATCAACGCCGCGCCATTCGCGAGGCTTTCACCCGTGCGGCCCGGCCGCTCGCTCCTCATGAAGTGCTCGAGGAAGCCCATGCCGACGCCCCGACGCTGGGCATCGCCACCGTCTATCGCAACGTCAAGGCCCTCATCGAAGAAGGCTGGCTCAAGACAGTCGAACTGCCCGGCGACCCGCCGCGCTACGAACTGGCGGACATCGGCCATCATCATCATTTTCATTGCAGAACATGCGGCAAAGTCTTCGACATCGAAGGCTGCGTCGGCCACCTGGCCTCCATCATCCCCAAAGGCTTCAAACTCGAAAACCACGAGATCACCTTCTACGGCCGCTGCCCGGCATGCGCTTGAACAGGTGATTGGCCAATTCCCAATCTCAAATTTCAAATCTCAGATTTCAAATCTCAAATCTCAAATTTGAAATCTAAAATTTGAAATCCCCTCACTGCCCTTTGCGCATCAGCACGCTCGCATCGTGGCCGCCTTCGAAATAGTCCTGCCGGAAGGTGACGACGCAGCTTCGTGACAAGGCCCAGTCGATCAGCCTGGATGTGTTCATGCGGCGGGCCGGCGGCAGTTGCGGCGGGGCGGCGGCGCCGCAGCGGTCGGACAGGAAGTTGAACAGCAGCGACTGCCCCGTGGCACGCCATGCGCCTTCCAGCAGTTTCATCATCTGCGCATCGGTCATGGTGTTGAGCGTGCCTGAGATGCAGATCACATCGGGCGAGCCGGTCGCCAGCAGGGCTTCATCCGAGAGCAGGTCGCCGCAATGAAATTCGCTGAAGGGAAGTTCCTGCTTCCTCGCATGTTCGATCACTTCCTCGAGGCCGTCGATGCCGATGTACCGTTCGTATGGAATGTCATGATCCGCCAGGTATTCCGCGAAATCGCCCCGGCTGCATCCCGCATCGAGCAGCCGCGCCTGGCCAAAGTCGAACATCTCGGTGAAGGTCTTGAAGCGGATGCGCTGGCTTTCGCGGTTGGCCCAGAGGGTGGCTTCGAAGGAGACGCCGTGGCGGTCGATGTGTTCGCGGTAGGGTTGCAGGTAGGCGTCGTGCATGGGACACATCGTAGCGCATCGGCAGTCACGAGCAACTGTGGCCGCACGCCGTATGGATAGCCGCGACTCAACGAGTCGCGGACGCGAACAGCCTGAAGGAGGATCATTCGCGCAAGTGATCGATGGCCTCGAAAACTTTCAGGTACCACCGCTGATCGATCGAGGCACGAGAATGTCCGCGCGGTATCACACGCCTTCATGCCGCTCACGTCCGCGACTCGTTGAGTCGCGGCTATAAAAACGCACCGCCTGCCGAAACGATTCCATTGACAGTTGGTAGTCTGATGCAGGCTTGATCCTTCATTCTTCCTTTGACGGAGAGTTTTCATGTTGCACCGCCGATTGGTGGATTCTGTTGTCGCGGCACTCGTCTTGTTCGTTGCATTTCCTGGTGGCATGGCCCGGGCGCGTGCAGAGAATGCCGCTGATCTGTGGGACATGAAGGCCCTGTCCGCGGCGCCCAGGATGACCTGGGATCAAACGCGCGATGATGGCGTGAAATCGCTCCATTACGAGGGCGAGCCTTACATGGGCAGGCCCACGCGCATCTTCGCCTACTACGCCCAGCCGAAGAATCCACAAGGCAAACTGCCTGCGATGGTGCTCGTCCACGGCGGCGGCGGCACCGCGTTCCCGCAGTGGTGCAGGCTCTGGGCCGACCGCGGTTATGCCGCCATCGCCATGGACCTGGGCGGCGTCGGTCCCGACAAGAAACGCCTCGCAGATGGCGGCCCCGGTCAAAGCGACAAGGAGAAATTCGAGGACATCAAGACCGGCCTCAAAAACGCCTGGACCTATCACGCGGTCGCCAACATCATCCGCGCCCATTCGCTGCTGCGCTCCATGCCGGATGTCGATCCCGATCGCACCGGTCTCACCGGCATCTCCTGGGGCGGCTACCTCACCTGCATGGTCAGCGGGGTCGATCACCGCTTCAAGGTCGCCGTGCCTGTCTATGGCTGCGGTTTCCTGCACGAAAACAGCACGTGGCTCAACAACTTCAAACGGTTGGGGCCGCAGCACACGGCGTTGTGGGTGAAACATTACGATCCATCAAGCCTGCTGGGGAGCGCGAAACTGCCCATGCTTTTCGTCAACGGCACCAACGACTTCGCCTATCCGCTCGACAGCTACAAGAAGAGCTATCAACTGGTGAAGGGGCCGCGCACGTTGTGCGTGACCGTCCGCATGCCGCACGGCCACGAAGCGGGCTGGAATCCCAGGGAGATCGGCCTTTTCATCGACGGCCATCTTGCCGCGGAAAAACCCAGGCCGTTCGCGCAGCTCTCGACCATTCACCGGCAAGGCGCATACGTCACCGCAACCGTGAAATCAGAAGTGCCGATCAAGACGGCGGGGCTGCATTACACGACAGGCCAGGGCGTGTGGAAGGATCGCAAGTGGGAAACGATCGAAGCGAAGATCGAAGGCGGGAAGATCACGGCGACACTGCCTGCGGAGAAGGGCATCGTGTTTTTCATGACCGTGAAGGATGAGCGTGATGTGACGGTTTCGACGGAGCATGAAGCGATTGAATGATTTCAGATTGAATGATTTCAGATTGAAACAACCCCCAAGCCCGATGGCGAGGTCCGCCGAGCCGTCGGGGCAAGGGGCGGTTGATGGCATGAGAAAATGAAAAACGCCGCGCTCGAGCGCGGCGTTTTCATGGACGGCTTCAATTGCGAAACATCATTTCGGGCTGAACGGATGCTTCTGCGCCTTGCCGGCGAGCATCTCATCGGCGGAGGGTTCGTTCTTCATCGCGCGGGCGATGGCGAGCTTGGTGGCCTCGTAGTTGTAGTCGTAAATCTTGGTGTCATCGGCGGCATCCCAGTGGATGAACACACCGCAGACGATGACCAGCTTCTCGCAGTCGGCCTTGGGAATGACGCCGGCTTCGACGCTGTCGGCGACGGCGCGGGCGACGGCGGCCTGCGCGGGTCCGAACATCTGCACCGCCTGCTTGGCGCCCTTGATGGTCACCTTGGTAATCAGCACGGTGGCGGGCTTGACGGCCAAGTTGGGCGTGATGACCGCCAGCAGGTTGCTGTGGCCGGCCTTCTGGTCCGCCAGGGCGTTGGCGAAGGCGGCGCCCACGGGGCCGTCCTTGTCGCCGATGAGAAGGTCGATGTGGGAGATTTCGTTGCCATCGCCCACGAGGGCTTCGCCGATGAACATGGACATGAGAGTGCTCCTGAAACGGGTTGAAAGAGTTGACGGTTTTGGATTCGATCCCCACGCGGGAGAGCAAACTTTGTAGCGGAAGCGATGCGATGCTGCAAGCGACATCTTCGCCCGTCATGGGTAAAAGCATATGGGAGGGCGAGGCTCCCGCCGAGCCGTTCGTCCACCGAGGCCTGTCCGCAGGCCGAGGCGGACGAAACTCGCGCGGCGGAGGTTCGTATTCAATCACGCATCTTCGTGCGAGTTTTGCTTGCATCGGCCTGCGGACAGGCCTTCGCAAGCAAACGGCTCGGCGGGAGCCTCGCCCTCCCATATGCTTGTATTTTGTTCGCCCGTCAGGTCGCAAGCAGTCGTCGGACCGACTCCTCGAAGGTCGGCCGCGGACAATTCGCCATCGCGGCGTACCACCTGGCGGCATCAAGCGAGGTGTCGCGCGGCCTCGGCTCGGCGGATGCCATCGACAAGCGCGAGGCCGCCACGATCGTTGCCGGATCAGCCCCGATCAGGTGCGCCAACTTCGTCCCGATCTCGTAACGACTCATGCGATCAGGCCCGGCCAGATGAAACAAACCGGTGATGCGATGCTCCACCGCCAGCGCCACCGCATCGGCGACCACATCCGGCGCGATCGGCGTTCGCCATTCATCATCAAAAAGTGTGATCCTGCGCTTGCCCCTGAGCGCCGCCAGCAGATGATCGAAAAACTTCAGACGACTGTTGAGCGATGGCCCGATCATCAGCGGCAGACGCAGCACCAGGTTCGCATCCGCCTTGAGCAGCACCGGCCCTTCGCCCATCAGCTTCGTCTGCGCATAACAGGAAAGCGGCATCGTCCCGTCGCGCTCCGTATAGCCGCTTGTTGAACAGTCCCGCTCGCCATCGAAGACCAGGTCCGTCGAAAAATAAATCATGCGGGCATGATGATGCGCCGCCAGTTCGGCCAGCCCCGCGGTGGCGTAGGTGTTGATACGTTCAGCCCGCGATGGATCGGAAAGCGCCTGCTGCATGTTGGCGATGGCGGCGGCGTGGATCACGACATCAGGCTTCGCCTCCGCAAACGCCCGGCCTGTCGCGGTGAAATCACCCAGTTCCACCTGTGTGACAGGCACGCCAAACACCGGCTCGGTCCACGACTGACTCCACAAGATCAACTCATGCCTCTCGCGCAGCAGACGACGAACAAGATAAGGCCCAAGCTGGCCGGTGGCGCCGGTGAGGAGAATGCGCATGGGAATCAACCGATTGTTCAATGGCGAAAAGTGGGGATACCCAATTCCCTTGCGGTGATGAATCTGTAACCCCCGCCACTGTCTTTGGCGATCGTCTTGATCATGGGTTCGAAGTTTTCCTCGGTTCGCGGAACGCCGGGACGAAAAAACTGAACCCCGTGAATCCTGACTTTGTCCGTGTTTATTTCCTTTATCGTCGCGGCCACTCGGTCCTGCGAAAATTCGAAACGTCCCGGCCCCGTCAGGTCGTCGGACGCGAAATAAATGATGTCGGGTTTGTAATCCATCGCCAACCGAAACGCCGCGATGGGATTGCTGGTTCCCTGGGGAGTGATTGGGCGGGATTCGTCGGCAATCCAATTTCGAAACTTTCGTTTCTCCTCGTCCGATGCGGTGGTCAATCCGGCGGCCGGGGCTTCGATGGCGTTGTCATTTTGAAAGAAAATGACCGTGAAATCGTTCACTTCCGTCAAGTTCTTGACCCCATCACCGAGTTCCTTCAGGATGAAAGGAAACAAGCCGATCATCGAACCCGAAGCGTCCGCGATGTAGATGATCCGTTTGTTGCGACGGGGGGCCGTTGCATCGGAGGATCTTTTTCCGGGGGTGTTTTTGAGCCGCTCGTAATGCACCCGCGCCACATCGCCCATGTAATGTTCCGATGGATACTTCTCATGGGCGATGTCGATGTGCTTCTTCGCTTCGTCGGCTTTGCCGAGCGATTCGTAGTGCAGGCCGATGTAGAGATGGGCGTAAAACAGGTTGTTTTTCAGCAGTTTTTCATCCTTGATGTCCGCCGTGGATTTGCCGAGCACCTCTTCGGGCGTCATATGGCCCCGGTACATTTCATAGACCGGCATGGCCCACGTCCGGCGGTCGGCCTTGATTTCGATGAGCGCTTCGCGGGCCTTGACCGCGCCATCGATGCGGGCTTTGCAGAGGTAGTGCCAGACGGCGTTTTCGACATCCTCCGGGTTCACCTTTTTGTGCAGTTCGAATTGTTTGACG
Source organism: uncultured Phycisphaeraceae bacterium (assembly GCA_964649195.1). Taxonomy (GTDB): domain Bacteria; phylum Planctomycetota; class Phycisphaerae; order Phycisphaerales; family Phycisphaeraceae; genus JTS-RE9. The sequence continues at coordinate 13,914 of CAZYPK010000033.1, read as the reverse complement.
CCCTTGTCGAATTCACCGTCGTAGTAGTAGCTCAGGCCGCGCTGCCAGTGGTCGGGTTCGCGCTGGGGGACGAAGGTGAGGTACTTGTCGAAGTCGGCGATCGATTCCTTGATCTTGCCGGCCTTGAAATGGCATTCGCCGCGACGCTGGTAGGCGCCGGCGGCATCGGGTTCCAGTTCGATGACCTTCGAGTAGTCGGCGGCGGCCTTGTCGTACTGCTTCATCGCATCGAGCATCGAGGCGCGGAGCACGTAGCCATCAATGTTTTCCTTGTTGATGTCGATGGCCTTGGTGGTGAGTTTGATCGCCTCCTCGCGCTTGCCCTGCTTGAAAAGTTCGCGGGCTTCGATGAGCAGATCGGAAGCGGTGGGGGGATCGGGATCATCCGCGGCAAACAGCGGCGGGGCGGTAAAGGCGAGAAGCAGAGCGAGAAGATGGCGGTGCATGATGCGACTCCAAGGAGATTGAACATCATGATAACGAGCGCGGCAACGCCCACCCACTCCTGTGGGCGGGTTTCTTCGCGCAAAAAAACACCGCGCGATGGCGCGGTGTTGATGGATGTTTTCGAATGGTCGGAGCGAAGCCGCGAGCGGCGGGGGGTCAATAGAACGATTCGCGGTACTCGGTGGGGCTGACGCCGATGAGCCGGTGGAAGGTGGAGGTGAAGTGGCCGTGGCTGGAGAAGCCGGTGGAGGAGGCGACTTTGCTGATGGGCACGCGGTGGGCACGGAGCAGCCACTTGGCCATCTGGAGTTGTTTGCGCATGAGGTAATGCTTGGGGCTGATGCCGACCTGTTTGGAGAACAGGCGGTGGAAGTGGAACGGGCTCATGTGGACATGCTTGGAGACCTGGGCGAGGCTGGGGGCGTCATCAAACTTCTCGTGGAAGAAGGCGATGGCCTTGGCGAGGCGGTCATCCTTGACGGTGCCCACGGGCATGAGTTCATCATCATCCATCGGGCGGATTTCGATGTACCAGTGGATGGCCTGGGCGCCGGTGATGACCCGGCGGCGGCGGAAGACGACCCAGTAGGGCGTCTTGCCGAGCTTCATGGCGATGTCGCGGGTGTCGTTGTCTTCGAGATTGGGGAACCGCTGCTCGGCCACACGCTGAACGGTGGTGACCAGTTCATCCTGAAGGGTCGGCGTGGCCAGCAGGAGATCGCGGGTGTCCAGATCGGAAGCGATCAGGCGGTTGTCGTGGCCGACGATGATGCGGCCCATGTTCCGCTCATCGGGCATGAGGAACCGGGCCTGCCAGCGGCGGAGCAGGAGTTGAATCTTCTGCTGATCGAGGGTGGAGAAGGCCTTGTTCCCGTTGCGGCCGGCGACGAACCACCAGTAGCGGTTCTCGCCGATGGATTCGGGAAGGACGGCGACGACGCAGTTGCCGCCGCGTTGCAGGGCGGACTCGCCGTTCTTCTGGCCGGGGTAGGCGACGGCGATGCCATCCTTGATGGCGGCGGCGATCATCTTGTCCTTGGCCGCGCCGCCGATCCACTTGCTGACCACGCCGGCGTTCCAGCCGTGCACGGCCAGCAATTCATCCGCCTGCGGCCCGCTGACATTCAGAATGCCCACGGCAAATGAATCGCAGTCGGTGTAGTCCGTGACGGTTTTGGCAAGCTTGCGCTGATCGGTGCCCCACGGTACGTGAACACCCTTGACGGTTTCGACAATCGATTGCTGCATGGCGACATGCTCCATGTTGAAGGAAAATACCCGGCGTCTCGCTGACGCCCCTTTTTCCGGAAAGTGAACCTGCTCATTCCTGACAACAGGGTATCCCGAATAACCGTTGACAACATTGTGAGCCGGGGATTGCCACACTGCAAGCGGCTTGCGTGCGGGGTGGGGTTGTTCGGGGATCCCAAATAAACTATCGCTGTTGTTTGAAGCGGACAGATTAACCGCCAAGTTTATAACCATCGCTTAACGAATGCAAATCATGATCCTGAAAACAAGGTGAATATCTCGCGGTGCGGAGATCGTTATCAACGGAGACAAAGGAAGAGCCGCGACGTGACACGTCGCGGAGATGAACAGCCTCAAGGGTGGTGAAGCGCGCCTTGGATGGCAACACCTCGAACGCGCCAGGCATCGTTTTCGCAACCGCGCGACGGACGCTGTTCATCCGTTGCGCGATCGACACTCCCACCAGGTTGTGCATGTCCGCGACTCGTTGAGTCGCGGCTCATTCTCAGGCAACGGTGAAGGTCTGTTCCAGCGTCCAGTCCATGGCGCCGTTGGCGCAGCGGATGTGGACCATGAAGAAGCCGCCGCGGTGTTTCCAGAAGAGGGGCCAGATGACTTCGCGGTCGGTGCGCGGGATGACCAGTTCGGCAAGCCGCCGGGGATCGTGGAATTCGAGCGTGCCTTCGTCGAACTCGGTCCGCTCGACGGCGACCGGTCCCTTGATTTCGTAAAGGAACATCAGCCAGTGCATGCGGTCATCGAAGCCCTCTTCGGAGACGATGCCCGTGAGATGGAGGCGGTCTGCGGTGACGGTGAGTCCCGTCTCTTCGCGGATTTCCCGCAGGGCGCAGGCGGTGGGGCTTTCGCCGATGGCCTGTTCGAGCTTGCCGCCGATGGGCGAGTAGAGATGCTGGTTGGGGGGCTTTCGCCGGTGCAGCAGAAGCACGCGGCCCTGCTCATCGAAAAGGTAGCAGAGCACGGCAATCTTGTAGGGCAACGGGGTCATCGCCGGTGATGATAGCGAAGGCGCGTGGCTGGGGCTGAGTCTGTAGTGGGGTGATGGTTGAGTCTGAGATGGGGTGGCTGGGGCTGAGTCCTCGAAGCCCCGGCCCAGGATGCACAAAGCAAGATGGCGCAACTAAAAGTTGATGGTCGCCTGGCCGGGGCTTACGCAAAGCTTCCGCCCCAGCCATCACCCAAGGCTGATCCCGAACCCAGGGTTCCGCCTCCTTCCTCTCTTTCGGGTACTCTCTTTCAAATGCAGATTGCGTTACCACGGCAAACGGACGGCTTGGAAAGGCGCGTGGCGATCACGCCGGCGGTGGTGAAGAAGCTCACCGGCAAAGGCGCGGCGGTGGCGGTGCAGGCCGGGGCGGGCGAGGGGGCCTTTCATTCGGATGCGGCTTACGCGCAGGCGGGGGCCGCGATCATCGCCGATGCGGATGCGGAATCGCTCTGGCGGCTCAGCGACATCATTGTCACCATTCAACCGGCCGGCGGCGAACTGGTTTCGATGATGCGCGAAGGCTCGCTGCTGATGGGCATGTTGTCGCCCTTGAAGCAGGGCGGGCTGGTACGGACGCTGATGGAGCGGAGGGTCACCTCGTTTTCGATGGAGTTCATTCCGCGCATCAGCCGGGCCCAGTCGATGGATGTGCTTTCCTCGCAGGCGAGCATGGGCGGGTACAAGGCGGTGCTGCTGGCGGCGGCGGCCAGCCCGCGGATGTATCCGATGATGATCACCGCGGCGGGCACGATTTCGCCGGCCAAGGTTTTCGTCATCGGCGCCGGTGTGGCGGGCTTGCAGGCGATCGCGACGGCGCGAAGGCTCGGGGCGGTCGTGGAGGCGTTTGATGTCCGCGCGGTGGTCGAGGAGCAGGTCAAGAGCCTGGGCGCGAGGTTTGTGAAGCTGCCCCTGCCGGCGGGCGATGCGCAGACGGCAGGCGGCTACGCGAAGGAACTGAGCGAGGAGGATCGCCAAAGGCAGTCGGAACTGATGAGCAAACATGTCATCGGCGCCGATGCGGTGATCACCACGGCCGCGGTCTTCGGCAAGGCGCCGCCGCTGCTGATTCCCGGTGATGTCGTCGCCCGGATGAAGGCCGGCTCGGTCATCATCGACCTGGCCGCCGATGCCGATGCCGGCCGGGGCAACTGCGAGGCGACGAAGCCGGGCCGGGTGATCACCACGGGCAACGGAGTGCTCATCGATGGCCCGCTGAACCTGCCCGCGACGGTGAGCGTCGATGCCAGTCAGGCCTATGCGAACAACATGCTGGCGTTCCTGGAGGAAATCGTGAAGGATGGACAGGTGGCGCTGAATCTGATGGATGAGATTCAGAAAGGCGCCTGCATCACGCACGACGGCGAGGTGGTCAACGAACTGGTGAAGAAATCGCTGGACGTGTGATGCGGAAGCGTCCGGGCGTTTGAGGGTCAAGAGTTGAAATTTGAGATTCGAGCTTTTCTCCCGGAGGCATCATGGATCATTTCATCACCAACATCGTCATCTTCACCCTCGCCATCTTTCTGGGCGTCGAGCTGATTCAGAAGGTCCCTTCCACCCTGCACACGCCGCTGATGAGCGGGTCCAACGCCATCAGCGGCATCACGCTCATCGGCGCCCTCATCTGCTCCTTTCATTCCTCCTTCGCCAGCTTCGGCGTCATCCTCGGCTTCCTGGCCATTGTCTTTGCCACCATCAACGTCGTCGGCGGCTACGTCGTCACCCATCGAATGCTGCGGATGTTCAAGACGAAAAAATAATCCCGACCTCCGATGCTCAACCACCATGCCCACGCTCGCCCTTGCCAAACTCGACTGGATCAACCTCGCCTACCTGCTGGCGGCGGTCTGTTTCATCCTCGGCCTGAAGATGCTCGGCAAGGTCAGAACCGCGTCCCGGGGCAACACGGTCTCGGCGATGGGCATGCTCATCGCCGCCTGCGTCACCTTCCTTCACATGAACGATGACCAGACGATCAGCCTGGTCTGGGTGCTTGTCGCGCTGCTGATCGGCACGGCGGCGGGCATGTGGGGCGCGCTGCGCGTGCCCATGACCGACATGCCGCAGATGGTCGGACTGCTCAACGGCTTCGGCGGCATCGCTTCGATGCTCGTGGGCATCGCGGATTACGCCAGAGTCGAAAGCGCCGCCTACGCATCGCTTCCCTTCGATTACACCCTCGCCGCCGGCCTGACCATCCTCACCGGCGGCGTCACCTTCACCGGCAGCCTCGTCGCCTACGGCAAACTCGCCGGCCTGAAGATCACCCCCGCCAAACCGGTGCAGTTCCCCGGCGGCAAAACGCTTATCGCGTCATTGCTGCTCCTGGGGCTGCTGCTGGCGGCGCTGCTGATCATCAACCCGACATGGGGCTGGCTCATCGCGCCGCTGGTGATCATCGCCCTGGCCCTGGGCATCGTGCTGGTCATCGGCATCGGCGGGGCGGACATGCCCGTCGTCATCTCCCTGCTCAACAGCTACTCAGGCATCGCGGCCTCGATGGCCGGCTTCGTGCTGCGCAATGAACTGCTCATCATCACCGGCGCACTCGTCGGCGCATCAGGCATCATCCTCACCCGCATCATGTGCAAGGCCATGAACCGCTCGCTGCTCAATGTCCTCTTCGGCGGCGTCGGCGCCCCCGGAAGTGCGTCCTCCGGCGGCGGGCCGCAGGGCGCCCATCACGAAGCCACTGCCGAGGATGTCGCCATTCAGCTCGAAGCCGCCGGACTGGTCATCGTGGTGCCTGGCTATGGCATGGCGGTGGCGCAGGCGCAGCATGCCGTCGCGGAACTGGCCAGGCTGCTGGAAGAGCGAAGCATCGCAGTGAAGTATGCGATTCATCCGGTGGCGGGCCGCATGCCTGGCCATATGAATGTGCTGCTCGCTGAGGCGAACGTGCCTTACGAATCGATGCTCGATCTGGATCAGGCCAACGCCGAGTTCGAGCAGGCCGGCGTCGCCCTGGTCATCGGCGCCAACGATGTCACCAACCCCGCCGCGCGACACGACAAGGCCAGTCCGATCTACGGCATGCCGATTCTGGATGTCGATAAGGCCCGCAGCGTGATCATCATCAAGCGATCGATGAACACAGGTTTTGCGGGTGTGGAGAACGAGCTTTATTTCCTGCCCAATTGCGCGATGCTCTTTGGCGATGCGAAAGCGATGGCGCAGGCGCTGGTAACGGAACTGAAGGCGGAGTGAGGGCGCACCATTGGGTGTGCCCATCTTTTGCGGCAAGATATGAATCCGGGGGAGTCCGGGGGATTCCGGGTGGCTGGGGCTGAAGGCTCTGCGCAAGCCCCGGCTGGGAATGGAAAAGGAGACAGGAAATGGGAAATGGAACATTCTTCTTTTTCAGCCGATCCATTAAGAATGTCCCCTTTCCCGTCTCCAAACAAATGAATATTCCGATATTCAAACGCCAATTCGAAGCAACCACATGTTTCGCATCAAAATAACAAACTGCAACGATTCGCCAATTGTTGTTCAAGTCGATCCTTGGGCAGGCTTATATCAGCTTCACAAGGGAGAGGCAATCGAAATTGCGGCACAGAGTAAAAGCGAGAATCCCGTATTCGATATGGATGAGCATGGCAACAGTCGAATTGTTACACTGATGAACTGTGATGAATACTTTGTTGTTCGTAATAATGAACACGTACATTGGAGTAAATTTCCGACAAATATCGTTGAGTAATCAGACAGAAAAGGATGTTCTTATTTTTGGCGGGTGGCTGGGGCTGAAGCTCTGCGCAAGCCCCGGCCAGGCGACCATTGACTTTCAGTTGCGCCACCTTGCTTCGTGCGTCTGGGCCGGGGCTTCGCGGACTCAGCCCCAGCCACCCCGAACTTCTCAAACCCCCGGGGCGGGCGGGGCTTTGCGCTGCCACAAAGTATGGGCGCGCCCCGTTTCTTCGCCGGTACATGCAATTGCCCTGCGGCGCCGATATGTTTGTATAATGTACGGTAATGGCAAAGTGGTACGACAACCCGAAAGGCCGCAGTGAAGTTGATGAACATCGCGATGCGCTGCCCGATGGTCTCAGGAAGGGGCGCGGGGCGGGGCTGAATCCTGCCGGTCGATTTGAAACCACCCGGCTGCATGTGCTGGGCGATCATCTGGATCGCATTGAGCTTGAAGGAGACGATGCAGGCGGCCCTCCGGATCAGCAAGTCAAAACCATCATCTACCGCGACAAAAGCAAAACGATCATCAACAAGGTCGATCGCGAGAACAGCCCGGACATCAACTACGACTGGTCGCTCAATCCTTACCGCGGCTGTGAACATGGATGTATTTACTGCTACGCAAGGCCCTATCACGAATACCTGGGCTTCTCCGCTGGCATCGATTTTGAAACGAAGATCATGGCCAAGATGGATGCTGCGGATCTGCTTCGCCATGAACTGGCTGCGTCCAAGTGGAAGGGCGACACGATTGTGATGTCAGGCATCACCGACTGCTATCAGCCGGTGGAGGAGAAGCTGCGGATCACGCGCTCGTGTCTTCAGGTGCTTGCCGAGTGTCGCCAGCCGGTGGGGATCATCACGAGGAACAAGCGCATTCTGCGCGACCTTGATCTGATTGCGGAACTGGCTTCGCATCGCGCGGTGCATGTGGCGGTGAGCCTCACCACGCTCGATCCGAAACTCGCGGCGATCATGGAGCCTCGCGCCAGCGTGCCGCGCGACCGTTTGCAGGCGATCCGTGAATTGTCCAAGGCCGGCGTGCCGGTGACGGTGATGACCGCCCCGATCCTGCCGGCGATCAACGACCGCGAAATCCCCGCCCTGCTCGAAGCGGCGGCGGAAGCCGGGGCGATCAACGCGGGCTACACGCTGCTGCGTCTGCCCTGGCAACTCAAGGAACTTTTCCTCGACTGGGTGAAGCGTCATTTTCCCGACCGCGCGAATCATGTGGAATCGCTGATCCGCTCAGCCCACCACGGCAAGCTCTATGACGCATCGCACTTCTCCCGCCGCCGAGGCGAAGGCGCGTTCGCGGAGCAGATCGCCAACGTGTTCAAGGTGTTCAAGAAACGCTTTGGCCTGGGCGAACCGCACCCGCCGATGTCGCGGGCCGCGTTCCGCAAGCCGGACAAAGGCGGACAGATGAGCCTGTTCGGAAATTAGCCGTTCGCCTTGGCGAACGGAGTCCTGATGTCGATGAGATTTCAAACGTTGTCTTCGCTTCTTCGCAGCCGCAGCGTCCTCGCTGCGCGTTTAACGCAGATGCGCGGGATCACACGGGCGGGTCACGCTTGGCTCCGGTTTGGTTAAACCTTATGATGAAAAGTGCGGGGGGATATCCGGGGGACCTCCGGGGGGACAATCCGATTTTGACGCGCGTGCGTCAAGAAGCTGCTTTAAGCAAAACCGCCAAGTTTCAGTAAGCAAGCAGCGTCCTGTGCCGCGCCCCGAAAGGGGCGTCGGCCGTGGCGCGTTGCTTACGGGCCTTGGCGGGCCTTGCTTGAGCGTTCCATTGGTCCGACGCTCTTTTTCCTTATCGGGGCCCGCCATGTCCGATCCTTCCTTTGATGATTCGTCCGTTCCGCCATCGGCCGCCTTGGCGTTCAATCCGCCTGCGCTGTCTCGCCTGAGTCCGCGCCAACGGCAGATACTCGCGGGCCTTCTCACCGCCCAGGCCCCCAAGCAGATCGCCCGCGACCTGGGCCTGAGCATCCACACCGTGCGCGACCATATCCAGAAGATCTACAAAAAATTCGGCGTCAGCGGCCGCGAGGAACTCATGGCCCTCTTCCTGCCCGCCGATCCGGCGCGGGGCATGCCGATCTGACGTTATGCCTCAGCCCCGCCCGGCAAGCATAAGCCCCGCCCGGAAGGGCGCGGGCCGAGGGGCGCACCATCCACGGCGCGACTGCGTTTCGCGAATGATTTCAAGGCATCGTGCGCATCGCGTGTCGATGCTCGTTGCGCAAACGGCACGGGCTGTGAATCGGACGGCCCCCGGCCCGCACCCTTCCGGGTGGGGCTGATCCCCCTCAAGTTTGGGGATACTCAAATTTGAGTGATTGTTATTCCCGTATTTGAAGACATATTAACTCTGCCCCGCCATGATGGTCGTGCGCGATTCATGCATGTGTCAGCTTCAGGCACTCGCATCCGCCCAAAGCGGAAATCGGCACTACGGCGTCGAAAGACCGAATACGTGTTCGGTCACGCCGGGGGTGATGTAGAGACAGGAGATTTGATCGATGAAACCTAAACGCATGAAACAATCCGCTGTAGGTCTTGCAACCATTTTGACACTGGGAACCTACACGATGGCGGTGCCGGTGGAGTTTGAATTCCAGGCGCATTCATCCATCGCTCCACTGCACCATATTCGTTACGAAACAACGAACGGCCTATGCCAAGCTGTGCTCGATCATTTCTGAGATTGCCCGTGGGATTTCGTTGTTCTCAACCAACGGGGACACGCTGGGCGACGCGTACGAGTACTTGATCGGCCAGTTCGCCGCCGGGTCAGGGAAGAAGGCGGGCGAGTTCTACACACCACAGCAGATTTCAAGCATCCTTTCGGGGATCGTCGCGCTCGACAGCCAGGAACCCAAGACCGGCAAGCGCGATCGGCTGGAGAGCGTGTTCGACTTCGCGTGCGGTTCAGGGTCGCTACTCTTAAATGTGCGTCATCGAATGGGGCCGCATGGCATCGGCAGGATTTGCGGCCAGGAGTACAACGTCACCACCTACAACCTGGCCCGCATGAACATGCTGCTGCACGGTGTGAAGGATACTGAATTCGAGATTTATCACGGTGATACACTGGCCAATACCTGGGACATGCTGCGCGAAACGAACCCGGCAAAGATGCCGAGGTTTGACGCGGTAGTGGCCAACCCTCCGTTCAGCTATCGCTGGGAGCCGGGCGAAGCGATGGGCGAAGACGCGCGGTTCAAGGCCCATGGCATCGCTCCCAAGAGCGCGGCCGACTTCGCGTTCCTCCTGCACGGACTTCACTATCTGAAAGACGACGGCGTGATGGCGATCACGCCTGCCGCACGGCGTGCTGTTCAGAGGAGGCGCGGAAGACCGCATTCGCCGCAAGCTGCTGGAAGACGGGCACATCGACACCGTGATTGGATTGCCCGCCAACCTGTTTTACTCCACTGGCATCCCGGTGTGCATTCTTGTTTTGAAGAAATGCAAGAAGCCGGACGACGTGCTATTCATCAATGCAGCCGAGCAGTTCGTGAAGGGAAAGCGTCAGAACCAACTGACGGAAGCGCACATCGAGCGAATCATCGAGACCTACCAGAATCGCCCGAAGCAGATCGAGCGATACGCCCGGCGCGTGGCGATGAAGGAGATCGAGGCGAACAATTACAACCTGAACATCTCACGATATGTGAGCACTGCCCTGCCTGAAACGGAAGTCGATCTGGCGGCCAATCATAAAGAGTTGGTAAAGATAGAAAAGGAAATTGAAAGAGCAACGCGAGCGCACAATGAGTTCCTGCGGGAGCTTGGACTGCCTCCGTTGCCATCGCCTGATTCAAAACCATCGCGCAGGTAAGATGACGGCCATGAAGCAGTGAAATGTACTTGCTCGCCGCCACGCAGTTGTCATCATCCTTCATCCTTCCATCAGATTCGGGATGGTCGACCAAAAGTGGGCACATGGGCGAAGTCGGCCGCAGACCATTCCGCTTCTGGGGCCGTAAAACAATTCCTCACCGCTGCCGAGCTTTTTTACCGACGTTGGCAGCTCGCCGGGATGGCGGCACCGGGACTGCCGATTCCTCACGCGCCGCAACTCCCTACCCAGCTTCAGCCGGCACATGCCCGCGACGCGATGTACAGCTTTTCTTTGCCACGGACGTTGCCGGTTCCGACCGGTGAGACCTTGCAAATGTGGATCGACGATGCATTCGGAAGCCATGACCTGCCGCATCTGGCTGAGTGGATGAACATGATTCGTCGAGCGAATACGGGAAAGCAGTCGATCGGACGTTACTCTCGCCTGTTCCTGCTCCAGCATTACTGGCACATCCTGCACCGTCGCCACCCCAAAGCCTGCCACCGCCTCAAAACGCAGCTCATACCCAAGTTCGCGGATTACCTGCAAGTCAGCGACGAAACGCTCCGGGCGGATCTTCGCCTGATGTCGTCTAGAAAAGGGTAAAGCACGAGATCAGGCTCCTTTCATCACCACTTCATGGAAAGGGGTAGGCAGCACCTGCGCTGCACACCTTCTTTCACACTGCCATTTCAAAGAAGCTGACTCCGGCGATCGTGCGCTGTGCGATCGCGACGGAGTCAGACGCGTGCCTGGAATTGGACTCAAACAAACCGAGATTGACGCCGCCTTCGGCATCGCCGAATTGCGTGCCCAGTTTCCGCCCATCCTCGATACGAAAGCCCTGGCCGCCATGCTTGGCCGCCCGGTGAAAACCGTTCGGGCCTGGCTCTCGAAGGGCCGTTTCAAGAACGCGGCCGTCAAACGTGGCAAGGAATACACCATCTGGCGAGACCGGGCGATCGCGCAATGGTTCAACGGAGCCGAATGGCATGAGGTCAACGACTAAACCAAACCCTCAACTCACAATCCCATGGATAAAACGGATAAAAATGAACCGCGTCGAATTCACGTGACACATCACGTGACGATCATGCAACGCGGAAAGAAACGTACATGGCATGCCGACTTCCATGTCAATGGTCGTCATTGCCGTCAAACTCTCAAGACCTCTAACCGGAGGATTGCGGAACAGAAAGCCCGAGACATCGAAAACCTTCTGCAGAACGAAACCTTCGCAACCATCACCAAGATTGGTCTTTCCGAAACCATCAAACGCTTCATCGACAAAAAGAAGGGAAGCTGCACCGCTTCGACGATTGGCAAGTATCAGCACGATCTCGACACCTTCCACGCGTTCGTGCAGAAGAAAGGGATTCGGCGCATTCGGCAAATCACCTTTCGCGTGTTCGAGTCGTACCTGGATGAAATCGACAATCAAGGACTCGCCCCGTATTCGCGCTATTGCATCGGCATGAACATCCTGGCATGGTTGCGATGGGCAAAACGCCAGAAGTACATCGAAGTCAACCCGCTCGACGGGTTTGAAATGGTGAAACCCCTGAGGCCCGAACACCCCGCCGCCACCATGGACCAGATCAACGCCATACTGGAATGCACTCGTGGTCTCGAACTCGCGGTCATTGCGACAGCCGCCTTCAGTGGCTTGAGGGTAGGCGAGATTCAGGCGCTGCGGATGCAGGACGTCGACCTCGACAGCAAGTTCATTACCGTCACTGCGCAGGCAGATTGGAGCCCAAAGACCGCTGCGGGACAGCGGCGCGTGCCGATCCATTCTCGCCTACTGGCCATCTTGATCGCATACGGGGCCTCAAGGGACCCCAATCCCGAGCAGACGGTGTTCTTCACAGCTCCTCCCAGCACGCGCTATGAAGCGGGTTCTCGGGCGCTGGAGCGGTCTTGGGCGAACACGGTTCTGAAGCGGATCGCCACCTCTCTCAATTTCACGGTCGGCCGCGAGAAGCTGGGACTGACCTTCCACGCGTTGCGACGCAGTTTCAAGTCGTTCGCGCTGGACGCTGGCGTTCCCGGTGAACTGGTTGACAGCTGGGTTGGGCACGCCTCGGGCATCAACAAGCATTACTACCGCCCCAACGACAAGGAGAGCCTCGGCTGGATTGCCAAGGTTCCCCTTGGCGAGCCGACCGACGAGGAAATTAGCCGGGCGAAAGGAGCGATTAATGAAACGTAGTCGAGTCAAAGAAATGATCTGGCAGCCGAGAAGTATGAGCGTTTCCAAGCACAGTCAGGGCGCGCAGTTGATCGTGGCGGCGATTTGGGCACTGGCAACGATCTTGAGCAACGCCGGTCCCAACTACATGAGGGTCGAACACACGATCGCTTACGACGTATCATTCAAGAATCCGGCCGGCGAGCCGCTGAAACTTGCAGAGTTGTTGAGGGACAAATCGGTGGGAGCGAACCGGGACAAAAGGGGGACATCCGTCCTTGAGAGAATGGAACAGGGACAGGTTCGGCCTGAATCCTCGGGCATTTGGGCATGGTCGGAAATGATCCCGCAGAAAGCCGGACTCTGTGAGTCCGGTCAGACACGCGACGCCCGTCCGCAGGCCGAGCGTGTCTGAGCTCGCGCGGCGAACACCCATGCTTCAACGAATCGGGATCAAAATGGCTTCTCGTCGGTTTCAGCCGCGTCACTTTTTGTTCCTTTTGTGACTCTTTGTGGCCATCCAATACTCCGTTCGCCGAGGCGAACGGCTAAATGCGCCAGTCCGTGGCGCCGATCTGACGGTCCCTTTTCGTCCGTTGACGTGTTTTGTCATGTTGCTCCTGCGTGGATCGCACTTCACTTCTCGATTACCGGCATCAGGCTTGCTTCCTTTGTTCGGACCGTTTCGTGTTCGACGGCGGGTTGAGCCGATAACGCGGTTTGACACGCTGCCGGTCCTGGCGGAGGCTTTGTTGCATCGGAAGCCGCCGCGGCGCACACAGGCGCAGCCGATGCGCTACAATAGTGCGTCCAATCGACCGAAGATGATCAGGATGCATTGACGCGAGGCACGACGCCTCCCAACGAAAGTGAGGGACGCCATGTTTGAACGATTCACCGACCGTGCCCGCAAAGTGATGGCCCTGGCCAACCAGGAGGCTCAGCGATTCAATCATGAATACATCGGCACCGAGCACATCCTCCTCGGACTCGTCAAGGAAGGGTCCGGCGTCGGGGCCAACGTCCTGAAAAATCTCGATGTCGATCTGCGCAAGGTGCGGCTCGAAGTCGAGAAGCTCGTCAAGAGCGGGCCGGACATGGTGACGATGGGCAAGCTGCCGCAGACGCCGCGCGCCAAGAAGGTCATCGAATACGCCATCGAGGAAGCCCGCAATCTCAATCACAACTACGTCGGCACCGAGCACCTGCTGCTGGGTCTTTTGCGCGAGCACGAAGGCGTGGCGGCGCAGGTGCTGATGAACCTGGGCCTGAAGCTCGAAGAGGTCCGCGAAGAGGTGCTCAACCTTCTGGGCGCCGGCGTGGAACCCGAAGAGACCAAGGAAAGCGGCGGCGGGAAGGAAAGCGGCGGCGAAGCGGGTGACAAGAAGAGTCGCAGCAAGACCCCCGCGCTCGATTCCTTCGGCCGCGATCTGACCGAACTGGCCCGTGACGGCACGCTCGATCCGGTCATCG